>NZ_MWQE01000006.1 GCF_002210285.1 Fibrobacter sp. UWR2
CTTCGCCGATGGTACCTGGCCCCCGGGCCCGGGAGAGTAGGGCGCCGCTGGATTCACGCCCCGCTTGCCGTAAACGGCGAGCGGGGCTTTTTTTTTATACCCCCGACAATCCCGCGGGCTTTTTGTCCATTAATGTCCACACTAGCGTGATTATTCCTGTCTTTTTACTTCGTAAAAAGGTAGTTTCGATGCATGGCTATTGCGTTCTCATCAACGCTTTTGGCTACAGTCCCGCTTTTCTGGGGGTATTTCAATTAACATTATATATATTAACTTTAGTTAATTGATGTCTGCGCTAAAGGAGTTGGTATGAAGCGCGTGTGTTTGGGTGTTTTGGCTGTTTTTTTGCTCGGTTCCATCGCATGGGCCGACCTTACGTTGCATTTCCAGTCGCCTTGGCGGGACGATGCGACAAGAAGTGACTATGTGCCGCATGTTCTGGGTGGTGCGGGCGGCGATTACAACCCGCATTTCGATGCAACTTCCACGACGATGATGAAGGCCGATGGCGACGGTTGGTTCACCTACACGTGGGTTGGCAAGTCGCTGGCAGATTTCCAGGAATGGATGAGCTTCAATATCAAGGGGTGCCCGAATACTGCCGACTACAACTACAACCAGAACAATTGCGTTCCATGGGGTTCTAATGAGTTCAGGATGGGCGAGTTCTTCGGCACCGAAACGGAACTATGGCTCTATACGAAGGCGGATGGATCTTACGAGAAGTCGTTCATGGCTCCAGGCTCGAAAATCGTGTGGTTCAAGAGTCCGTGGGGCAACAAGTCGCTGCCGCAGATGATTTTCGGTGCGGATTCCGTGCTGATGCGCTTTATTCCCGGCGAAGCTTCCAAGTGCGGCTGGTTCTACGGTTCTGTGACTCCGACGATGATGTCGTCGAATCCGGTCCAGAGCGCTTACTTTATTCGGTATAAGTCTCCGTGGTATGCCGTGCCTGCAGATTCCGATGCGGCCATAGACCTCTCGGTGGCGCTTGCTGCAAGTGATACTATCTATGTGGATGGTACTTCGGCTGCTCCCGAGGCCTCGCTCACGATGGGCACGAAGGGTGAATGCTTCGACCCGACGCGCGTGCTCCATGTTTACCACCCGTGGCGTAGCAACACGAGTTACCGTGACAGCGCCTTCTACATCACGATTGGCAACAACATCCTGAACCAGCCGACGCCGCTTGCTGCCGATGGAAAGTACAAGTACTGGCGCGAGATTAGCTTTGACGATACGCTAGTGAGTTCCCCGAAGTGGAATTCCACCATGGCTCAAGTCCAGCTTTTGCGTGGCCAGAACGAATGGCCTCAGCACCCGTACTTCGAGGAGGCTGACCGTCCGCTCGCATCGGACCTTTTCCCTGCCGGCATTTACGAGACATGGATGTTCGCGAGCACGTCGATGGGCGTGAAGGATTTTGTCTACTATCCGCTTGAACCGAAGGTTGTCCGCCTGCTTTCGCCGTGGGACGACATGTCGCCCTCGATGCTGATTGTATCGATGGACGATACGGTAAAGATGGGCCCCCTGCCGATGGACCGCCAGAAGGATACCTGCGGCTGGTACGAAGGAACCTACTACAAGCATACTGACGAGTGGAAAGTGTATTTCAAGCAGACGTTCGGCATGGATTACTACTCGATGTCGGGTATAGTGGGCGAGAACAAGCCCGCGGGTGAGGCCGTGTATCTGGATTCCGTGCTCAAGGTGCGCGATACGGTGTGGGTGCATCCTTATCCTGTCTCGAGCAGTGCGCCCCTCCTGGATGTCGCGTTCCCGAATCACCTGGGGCGTTGCCCGGAGATGAAGATTTCGGCGATGGTGCTGGACTGGGCCGGCGAATCGTACCCGGACAATATCGACGTAGACTTTGGCGGCATCTATAACGGCAATCCGTATACGACCATCTGGGGGAAGAACCAGAATGGCGAAATGGATTCGCTCAAAACTTGTGGTGGGCATGTGCTGGGAATGGTGCTGCCGACGCTCGTAAACGGGCTCCCTGCTCGCGTGGATTCGCTGGATTATCCGTGGTACCAGTGTTCTGCCGCGCACGAGATTGAGAAGTGGTTTGTGCCGCAGGTTGTGGCGACCGATGCCGCGGGCAAGGAATACACGAACGCTACATGCCGCGATATCGATCTCACGCTTGACGAGGAAGGTTTCTGGCTCGCGGATTTCACGAACGAGGACGACTGTAACGACACGATTAATCCGGGATTCTACCCGGTGGACGATTTCGAGTACCTGGATTCGGCGAAGACGGTGAAGAACCCGAAGTTCGACTGGAACGTGAACGGGTGTAGGCACAACTACAGCTTCGCGATGAAGATCTCGGCACAGTTCCAGTACATTCCCGGCCAGTACTTCGAGTTCCGCGGTGACGATGACGTATGGGTGTTTATCGACAACCGCCTTGCGGTAGATATCGGCGGGTGCCATAGTCCGGTGGAAGGTGCGGTGAACCTTGATACGATGGGGCTCGAGGAAGGAAAGATATACCCGTTCCACATATTCTTCTCTGAACGCAACGCGACGGGTTCGAACTTCAAGATGCGAACCTCCATCAACCTGCAGACGGAAAAGCGCTACTTCCCGGTCGAGGAACCGACGAGCGATGGTACGATTGAGTATACGATTCTGCAGATTCTTACGGAAGAGAACCTGACCTGCGACATATCGAGCGTGGGCAAGGTGGATACGACGCTTGCGGAATCCGTGTTCATTCTGTACGGGCAGAACGCGGTGAAGGACGGCGAGACGCTCAAGCCTGGGCTGAACTACGGTGGTATCAATATCAGCGAGAACATGGCGGGCTTCGTTATCGATACGGCTGCAATAGTGCGTGCGCGTGCGCTGCCGCCGGGAATGTATGTGCTGCGGTTCTACCTTGTGGCGGACCCGAGCCAGAGTTCGGAAGTCTACTTTGAGGTGCCTGAGTACCCGTTGCCCGATATCGCGTTTGCCGATGCGGCTGGCGAACCGTTTGACCCGACTGGATACAACCTGCTCCTGGAACGGATGGGGCTCCCCGAGAACAACGGCTCGAAGGATACGCTCATGGCGTTTGTATCTTACCCGGTGACGATAATGGTGACATACATCGGGCAGGTCTGCGCGGATTGTATTATCACGGTAGACCTCTCTACGACGGATTCGCTTTCGTTCCTGGATGCGAACGGTCAGCCGATTACAAGTGTCACGACCGATTCAACAGGGTATGCGACATTCTACGTGATGGGATATGCGGCGGTGAATGATGCCTCGTTCACGGTTTCGGGTAGCGAGGTTGCGAACAAGCTTGTGTGGGGCGGCATCAACATGATGGAACCGCCGGTACCCTATGCGGGCAAGGGCTACATGTACGACCGCGATGGCGACGGCATTGCCGACAGCCTGTACATACCGTTCAGCGAGCCGTTCGATACCGATATTCCCGATACGCTGGCGTGGTCGTTCGGGGATTCCGCATGGCATGTGACAACGCCGGTAGAGAACGTGAGGAGCCTGATCCAGAATGGGTCGGACCTCGTAATCACGGCGGACAATCTTGTGGAAAAGGTATTTACTGGCGGCAACAAGGACGTGTACCAGGGTGGCCTGCATTACCATTACACCTATTGGGACGAGGACAAGGGCGACTCGATTTCGCTTTCGATGAACGGCACCGTCGAGGACCGCATCGGGCCTGTGCTGCTCAGCGCCATTGTTACGCCGGGTAAGGATAAATTGACGACACTGACCCTGTTGCTGAGCGAGGCGACGCTAGATACGAGCCTGGGTGCTATTGACATGTTCGACTTTACGATTTGGCGCATGGGTGAGGAAGTCTCCCAGCAGATGGTTGTCCCGCGCATGACGAGGATGCAGAACGGTGTTCGCTACGACTTGTATTTCTATGGCGATGAGACGGCGGTGTTGCCTGCCGTGGGTGATTCCGTGAGGCTTATGCCGGGCGTGATTCGCGACCTGAACGGGAACGTTCCGCACATCGCGAACCCCTGGGTGAGGATTATCGGTGGGCAGCGTCTGTTGGTAGATGTGCCGGGGCTCGTGACCTTGACCGAGGAGCGCGCCATAGAGACGGCCCAGTGGGAAAGCAGCGTGACTCCTATGGCGATTCCTCCGGAGCAGTCGCTGAAGGACGCTATCGAACAGACGGGACTTCCTGGCCAGATGCTCAATTACGACTTGCAGGAACTTGGCCTTACGGCGAGCGATACGGTCTCCATCGATTCCATAAGGATTGTATGGAACGTGAGCTACTTCTCGACGCTCGGGCAGTTCGTGAACAAGGCCAAGGGTTCGATCGCCTGCTCGGATCCCGTGATATTTAACGGGGACTGCCGCACTAACCCTGCTAAGGTGTTCCTGGCATGGAATGGCCGCAGCGACAAGGGAAGGCTCGTCGGGACGGGCGCATACATCTCGAAGCTTGACTGGAAGGTGATGGCGGGCCGCAAGGCGGTCGGCAAGCGCGACGACACCTTCACGATGGGCGTGCGCCGCGGAAAATAGCCGATTATTGCGTGTAAAATAAAGTTTACGCAGTGCTGAATTCTGCATTAATTCTAAATGCAGAATTTTTCTGTATACTACATGCTTGACATTGCAACCTTATTTCTGTAGGTTTAGGGTAACATTTTTGTAACAACGTCAAAAAGGACGGCTTTCCATGAAAAAGGGTTTTCATGTGTTTTCGTGTTTATGCTTATCGCCGTGTTCGCCGCGATAGCAAACGCCGGTCAAGTTTCGCTGCAGACGGGCGATGATGGCCAGTACATCAATATGCCGACCTCCGGGACGGATACACTCGTTATCCCCTCGGGCGTGACGTCGTTCAAGGTGTATGATGATGGCCTTGGCGAGGACGATAATGGTAATCTAGGAAATTATAGCAATAGTGCGAACGGGTATCTTGTGCTGAAGGCCCCTGCTGGAAATCTTCTGAAGATTACGGGTTCCATAAGCACAGAAAGCGGATGGGACTATCTGTATGTTTACGATGGAGATGTTGGTAGTGATATTCTTTTGAATGGGGAGAGTGGTGTATATAATTTAGATGAACTATCAAGCACGAATGCTTTTGCTACGCTGTATTTCCATTCGGATGAGAGTGTGACTAATTCCGGTCTGGAATTGACTATATCGCTTATTGAAGCGTCTACTCAACATACAATATCGTTAAATAGCGTTTCGGGAGGATCCGTTAGCAGCGATAAGTTGACAGCGAAAGTTGGTGAAACAGTGACGTTGTCGCTGACTCCAGGCGAAAACAATGTGTCAAACGGCGCTATGGTTGTTGCTGAGGGCGGAAAATCTGTGCCGGTTTCTGGAGGTGTTTGGTACGCAGGTAACACGGCGACATTTGTTATGCCCAATAGTAGTGTTGAGGTAACGCCTTCGTTTGTCGGTAAAGACGATGCCTTTATCAATATGCCAGTATCGGGAATAGCATCTTTCAAAATTCCTGCGGGCGTAACTTCGTTCAAAGTGTATGATGATGGTGGTTCGGATGGAAACTACGGTAATGGTGCTTGGGGATATCTTGTTTTGCAGGCTCCGGAAGGATTGTCTTTGATGGTATCTGGGAAAGTGAAAACAGAACAGGGGTATGACTATCTTACGGTATACAGCGGTTATATGGATGCGGCTTCTTCATGCGACCAGGGTTGTTACAAACTGATCGAGAGAGTGGAGGGTGCGAATATTTCCGTTGGGCCTGTTGTCAGTTTTGGAAATGTTATGACACTTTACTTTCATTCGGATGGTGGCGTTTCTGATGACGGTCTTGACTTGACCGTATCTATTGTTGATGCGTCGACTCCGCATGCGGTATCGGTTAGCGATGCATCGGGTGGATCTGTCAGCAGTGATAAGGCGACAGCTTATGTTGGGGATCTTGTGACATTGACTTTGACTCCAGATGAAAACAAATTTATAAGTGGCGTTTCCGTTGTCGATGAGGATGGAAAACCAGTGGAGGTAACGGGAGGAACTTGGTATTCTGGAAATACAGTAACATTTGTGATGCCTTTAAGCAATGTTACGGTGAATGCCGTATTTGCCGAAAGTATCACGGCGGAAAGCGGAGCTTTTATCAATATGCCGGTATCGGGGAAAGAGTATCTCTCCATTCCTGCAGGCGTAACTTCGTTCAAGGTTTATGATGATGGTGGTAAGAATGGAAATCACAGCGATTATACAGACGGATATTTGGAACTTTCCGCTCCGATGGGGTATTCTTTGGCTGTGTCGGGGACTGTGAATTCTAGTGACGGATGTGGTTATGTTACGGTGTATGATGGCGTTAGTGCCAATTACATAATTTTGGATGAAAAGACAGGCTTGAATGAGGATGTTGGGCCGGTTGTCAGCACGGAAAATGTGATGACAATTAGATTCTCTTCAAGTTATTGCTCTGTACAAGCGGGCCTTGACTTGACAGTCACTCTTGTGGACAAGACTGCTCCTCATACGATTACTCTGAATACTGCTGAAGCAGGGACTATTGCTAGCGACAAGGAATCTGCGGCCTTAGGGGAAGAAGTTACGTTGACATTAACGCCAAACAGCGGCAAGTTTATAGGAGGTGTTTCTGTTGTTGATGAAAACGGAAATGCTGTGAAAACATCGGATGTCGTGTGGTACGCTAATGACAATACGGTGAAGTTTATTATGCCTTATAGTAATGTTGTTGTAACGCCGATATTTGTAGATCTCATTACAGCAGAGGGTGGGGCGTATGTTAATATGCCTGTTGACGGAACTATGGAAATAACAATTCCTGCGGGTGTTGCTTCATTCAATGTTTATGACGATGGTGGTAAAAATGAGAATTATAGCGATGGTGCCAATGGTTCTATTGTACTGACTGCGCCAGAAAACTACACGTTCTTGGTTACAGGGACGATTAATACAGAACGTGGTTGGGATTATCTGAATATTTATGAAGACAAAAATACTCTTTTAGATGATTTGAGCGGAAGTACTGATATTGGAAACATTGCTAGTGAAGAACGTACCATAACTATTAATTTCCGTTCCGATGGAGGTTCTAATTATTCCGGTCTTGATTTGAAAGTTTCATTGGTAAACTATTCTACACAACATAATATTGATATCGCGAATTTGCAAGGCGGAACGGTTACTAGCAATAAGGCTACAGCCATGTTGGGAGAAACCGTTGAACTGGACGTGGACTTGAATGCGAATACTTGGCTGAACAGAATCGATGTTGCTGATGAGAATGGATCCGCAATCAGTGTCCAAGGTGGAACATGGTATACAAGCAGCGCTGCCACATTTACAATGCCTTATTCAGATGTGACTGTTACGCCTGATTATGCGACAACACCTTCTGCGGCGGGAGGGCTTTATGTCAATATGCCCGCAAATGGTTCAGAACAAATAACGATTCCGAGTGGGGTTTCTTCGTTCAAATTATACGATGATGGCGGTAGAGATGGAAATTATACTGGTGCCAGCGGATGGTTGGAATTGATTGCGCCCGAAGGAAAAGTTCTCCAAGTAATGGGTTATGGGCAAATGTATGATAATGGAAAGGATGGCGATGGTTAACTTACCATTTACAATGGCGACGATAGCGGTGAAAGACTTTTGGACAGATGGTATCGTTCGACATGGACTGCTATTGACCCCGTTCAAAGCATCGGAAATGTAGTGACAATAGAGTTTGAAGCCAATTATGGAACTGCCGCGGGCTTTGAATTGACTGTGTCTGTCCTTGATGCTCCGCCACCTCTTACGATAACATATCTCCCGACAACGGGAGGAACATTGACTGGGCCGACATCTGCGCAATATCGTGAAACTGTGGAAATGGATGTGTCGACTGAAACGGGTTATCTGTTGAGCCGTGTTGATGTTGTTGGAACAGATGACAATTCCCCGGTTGAAGTAAATGGTGGACATTGGTATTCTGGCAACGAGGTTAGTTTTGTTATGCCTAACAAGGATGTCTCCGTGACGGCGCGATTTACAGATAACCTCACTGTGGCGGGGGGACTTTATGTGGTTATGCCAACGGACAACAGCAGATTAAAAGTGTTTGTCCCCAATGGAGTGTCGTCATTCAAGATATATCGTGATAATTTTAACGACTATTGGGGTCGCGGCTGGATAGAATTGCAGGCCCCAGATGGGTATGTCCTTCAAGTAAGTGGGTTGACGGATGACCTTTCTGGGATTTTGTCAATAGAAGAAAACGGTGAGTATGGAGATTATTGTGCCTGGGGTTATTGCGGTACAGACAAGGAAACGATTGTCTCTCAATATTCACAGATTAAACTGAGATATGAATCTGATGATCCCAACGATGATCTTGATTTAACAGTGACGCTTATAGATGCAACTACGTCGCATTCTGTTAGAATTGCAGAAAATATTGTTGGCGGAACTATTGAAAGCGATCCTACATCTGCTACCGTTCGGGAATGGATTCATTTGACGGCAACGCCTAACGATGGTTATTTGCTTTCGTCCGTTGATGTGACGGATTCACTTGGAAATTCTGTAGAGGTCGAAAATGGCAAGTGGTATTCGGAAAATCAGGCCGGATTCTATATGCCTGCCATGTATGTGACGGTTTCTCCGACATTTACAAATGACTTTACCGGATTGTCGGTAAACATGCCTGTATGGAATGACTTAAATGTCGTTGTTCCTGCCGGCGTGACCTCATTCAAGGTTTACGATGATGGCGGTGCGGACGGCGAATATACTAAAGAGGGTGGAACCGGATATCTTGTGATGACTGCTCCCGAAGGATATGTATTCCGTGTGTCGGGTACGGTATCTACTGGTTCGGACAATGATTATCTGCGTATTATTGACGGAGATAAATCTGGTGAAATCCTTTTGAATAGCTTGAGCGGGTACGAGAAAGATGTAGGAACGTATTATAGCACGGGCCGTGTCATGACATTGATGTTCAATACAAGTTATAGTGGAACTGCGTTTGAAGGTTTAGACTTGACTGTAGAACTTGTGGATGCCTCTATAGAGCATGCAATAGCACTTACCTATAATAACCTAAGGGGAACCGTTTCTTCGGATAAGTCAACTGCGGCTACGGGTGAAACTGTTACATTGACCGCGGTTCCAAGGAGCGACTATTTGCTAAAGGAAATACGTGTTACGGATGCAAATGGAAATTCCAAGAAGGTGACCGGCGGTACATGGGCGACATCGAATACGGCGACATTTACGATGCCTTATTCGGATGTTAATGCGGAGGCTATCTTTACAGATAACTGGACCTCGTCTGTGCTGTTTGTCAATATGCCTGCGTCGGGGGATATGACCGTAGATATACCTGAAGGTGTATCCTCGTTCAAGGTCTATGATGATGGTGGATTGAATGCGAGCAGTGTCTTGGGTGCGGATGGACATCTTGTATTGAGGGCGCCCATTGGGTATAGATTGCAGGCTTTGGGTTCAATAACTGGTCGTTATATGGCGATAGCGAGACTGTCTATTCACGATGGCGATGCTTCTGCATCTGTAATTAGTGCGGTTAATTCTGAATATATGGGCGGAACGAAGAATGTTACGACTGTGACGAGTTCTGGAAATGTGATGACTCTAGATTTTTCATGTAGCTCTATGATGGGAAAGGACTTTGGAAATCCGGCAGATATGCAGTTGGTTGTGACGCTTGTTGCGGCTGAGGCACACGAGGTCGCTTTGGGCAATTATGCTGGTGGAACAGCCTCCATCGACAAGGCAACAGCTTATCCTGGTGAAACGGTGACATTGACGGCTCATTCGGCGACGGGCTACATTCTTACCGGAGTCAATGTTGTGGACTCGGAAAATAGTCCTGTAAAGACGAGCGAGCCAACGTGGGATGCGGATAATACCGTAACGTTTGTCATGCCGAACGATGCTGTTACGGTGACGCCCCAGTTTACGGATAACCTGACTGCCGAAGGCGGGCTTTATATAAGGATGCCGTCTGGCGGAAATGCGATGCAGTTTACTGTGCCCGAAGGGGTGACTTCGTTCAAGCTCTATGCAGCCGATGTGGATGAATATCATTGCACAAGCGATTATAGTGATAATATCATTGAACTTGCTTCTACTAACGGAAGTGGATTCTTGATTGCGGGAAGTATTTCTTCGGATTCGTACTTGAATATCCATGACGGACAGATAGAATGGACGGAATATCCTCCGCAGGATAGATACTATTGGGGCTATCAGTCAACAGATATAGGGCAGTATCAGAGTACCGGCGACACGGTAACGATATCCTACAACCGCTGCGAAGATCTTGATTTGAAGGTGACTGTTGGCGGTGTTGCTACGAAATATACGGTTACGATTGCTGATGCTGTTGGAGGAACTGTTTCTAGCGATAAGGAAGAAGCTATTGCCGGGCAGACCATTGGCCTTGAAATTCGCCCCGATGCGACCCACATTTTGGAAGGCATCCGTGTTGAGGATACTGATGGCAATTCCGTTGTAGAGCTTGGAGCGACATGGTACAATTACGGTAATCCGTCGTTTACCATGCCTTCGACCAATATTACGGTTATCCCGGCATTTACGGATAATCTTACTGCAGAGGATGGCTTGTTTATCAATATGCCGCGCAACGAATGGAATAGCTTGTATGCATCAATTCCTGGTAATGTCAAGTCGTTCAAGATATACGATGATGGTGGTAGTGATGGCAATTATATTACGCCTGTTAACGGAGAACTCTATATGCATGCTCCCGATGGATACGCCTTTAAGCTGACGGGTTCCATGACGGCATCAGCGGGTGGTCGCCTTGTAGTTGAAGTTGGAAGTAATGGAGATTATACTACTCATGAGATAGCCAGTGCGGGAGAAGGCCTCGCAACTGATGTCGGTACCATTATGGGCGATTACATGCAATTGAGGTTCCGGGGATGCGATAATGATAAGGAGTGCTATAGCGCCTAGACATACTCCGGTCTCGATTTGACTATGTCGCTCGTGAAGTCGGTTCATTATGCGGCTGTCGGCGTCAAAGAAGACGAAGAGGGTAAAATGGTGGCGACAATTGACGGCAACTATGATGATTATGACGATATTGACATCCCGATGGAGATTCCGGTCGATACGGTCGTGCTGAATCGCGAGTTCCGCGTCAGTGGCAATTCCGCGTATTCGACGCTTACCCTGCCCTTCGGCATTGCTCGCAACAAGATTGATGGCTTGGCCGATGTAGCTGAGTTTGGCGGTATTGAAATTAATCCGGAAACAGGCAAGAAACAGGTTGTGATGTATCGAGTGGATGATGAACTACAGGCGAATACTCCCTATCTTGTGCAGCTGTCTGCAACGTCACTTGTATTCCATGGCGCTGTAGTGCTACAGCCGACTGTGGAACCCGTTACCAAGGTCGGAGAATGGGAATTCCGTGGAACCTTGGGTAGGATAGAGTGGTACGATGGCCATGAGGATCTTGGCAAGGTTTACGGATTTGCTGCGGGTAGCGGCGAAGGGGTCTCTCCGGGGCAGTTTGTGAAGGTCGCGTCGGGTGCGTGGATTAGGGCCTTGCGTGCCTATATCATCAAGAATCCTGCATCGTATGCAAGGGGCCTGGGTGCGGCTGCAACGCCTGCTGCCGTAGATGCGTCTATTCCGAACGAGATGGAAGTTGTGATTGTCGACCGTCCGAAGGATGGTGGCGAAGAACAGACAACGGTTATTGGCCGCATAAATACCCGCACGGGCGAATTTACGATGGAACGTAATTACGACCTGAAGGGCCGCAAGCTGAATGGCAAGCCGGCTGCACGCGGCATGTACTACGGTAAAAAGAAGATTGTAAAGTAAGGGAGGATTGAAAATGGAAAACGAAATGAAACAGAAAAAAGAATATGTGGCTCCAGAAATGGAAGAAATCCGTCTTAATTTTGGCGCATGCCTGTTGCAAAATAGCGAAGAATCGGACGAGCCGAATTCGTGGGGTGGCGAGTTGGACTAGCATAATCTGACTTGCAAAAGAAAGGCGCCTCGTGTAAACGGGGCGCTTTTTGTATAAAAAATATTTAATCTATATCGGGTATTTATCTTTCGCGGCTTCGAGTTCGGCGCTGGGGACCCTGTCTTCATAATCATCGAGAGTGTCTAGGAGGCTCTCGATGGTTTCTTATTTGAAAATAAATGTTGACGGATACTTGACTTTCCTTTTTGATTGCTATAGATTTATTATGATGTTTGCAAAAGCAGCCTATTTAAAAAAGGTAGGTCGGACATGAAAACAAGATTTCATGTGTTTTTCCTGTTATGCCTGTTTTTTGCTCTCGTTGTGACGGCGAGTGCAAGGCAACTGACTTTACTGACGGATTCGGAGTCCGGCAAAAAGTATGTCAAAATGCCTGTAACAGGGACCGACACTCTTATTCTCGATGAAGCCGTCTCGTTCCAGGTGTACGACGACGGTGGAAAAGACGAAGAGTACAGTAATGATGCGGACGCTTATCTTGTCTTGATTGCTCCTACAGGGAAGAAGTTCGAGTTAAACGGTTCGCTTACATCGGAGAGCGGCTATGACTACCTGACTATTTACGAAGGCGACCTGGAAACGGGAAACCGTCTTCTGGACAGTGCGGACGGTTTCGTGGAGTTTGGGCCGCTTTCCAGTACGGGTAACGAGATAAAGCTGTATTTTCATTCGGACGGGGGCAGTACCAATTCGGGTATAGATATTGTTGTCGATTTTCCGGATCCGAGCGTGCCGCATTCCCTGGAGGTTCTTGCTGCCGACGGGGGAAGCCTAGTTAGCAACAAGAGTTCGGCTCTACGGGGTGATACCGTCCTGTTGACTGCGACTCCGGATTCGAGATATGTCCTTTGGAATGTGAATGCAACTAATGCGTGGGGAAAATCCGTAAAGGTCAATGGCGGAAAATGGTATTCGGGCAACACTGCTACTTTGACGATGCCCTATTCGGATGTTTCCGTGACGCCGGAGTTTGCACTAATAAACGATGTCGCGTACGACCTCTCTCTAAACATGCCTAAAGAAGGAACGTTCACGGCCTTTATCCCGGCAGAAGTAGATTCGTTCTGGGTCTACGACGATGGTGGCGAGTACGATTACTACTCTGAGGATGCAAACGGAAATATCGTATTGAAGGCTCCCGAAAATCACGCCCTGCTGCTGACGGGTTATGTCTGGCTCAATCCGAACTGTGCCGGGTTCACGGTATACGATGGTGCTGCTTTGGTGGGAAAGGTCTTGTTTGAGTCTAATACGAGCTATTCCTATGATATAGAGGCGTTGGCAAGTTCTTCAAACTCGATGACGATCCATTTCCATTCGGGTGAATGCTGGACAGATGGTGGATTGAATTTTAGAATCCTGAATCTGAATTTGAAAAAGAAGTTTGCGGTTCAGGTCAACGAGGCCGAAAATGGAACTGTCTCGACGAACAAGGCTACCGCGGCATTCAGCGAGAGCGTTACCCTGACGGCGACACCGGAAACGGGCTATCTCCTATGGAACATGGAGGTGACAGGCGCATCGGAATTCCCGGTCAAGATGGATGGTGGAAAGTGGTACTCGAATAATTCCGCGACAGTCTCGATGCCCTATGCCGATATTGAGGTTTCGCCCGAGTTCGTGAGCAAGACTACGGCCGAAGACGGGCTCTTTATAAATATGCCGAAGAATGGAACCCTCCAGGCGACTATCCCGAATGGCGTGACCTCGTTCAAGGTTTTTGGCGATAAAGGCGAAGATAATTACACTTCTAGGGACGCGAACGGCAATCTCGTTTTGAAAGCTCCCGAAAACCACGTGCTGCTGGTGACCGGTTCTGCGTATCTCAGTTCGGAATGCGGCGAGTTGCTCTTCTACGAGGGCGAAGGGACGGGTGGCAAGATTCTGGAGAGCCAGGAGGAGGGCTCCGGGATAGGAACCGTAGCCAGTTCTGCAAACGTGATGACGGTGCATTTCGATGCGGGCTCGTGCTATGACTATTCTGAACTCAACTTGCTGGTGAGGAGCATTAACCTTGCCTTGCCGCATACTATCCTGGCGATTGAAGTTGAAGGCGGGACTATAAGCACGAACAAGGCAAGCGCAAAGCATGGCGAGGTGGTAACCTTGACAGCAAGGCCGGAGTCGGGCTACATATTCAGCGGGTTGAGTGCTGTCGACAGTTACGGGTCAAAGGTGAAGTTCTCGTTTGACGGGAACATAGCGACGTTCGAGATGCCGCTTTCCGATGTGACCATCCAGCCGATATTCTCTGACAAGCTCTCTGCTGGCGATGGGCTCTTTATCAATATGCCCACGCTGGGAACGAAGACCGTTACCATTCCTGACGCAGTGACGTCTTTCCGCGTGTATGACGATGGCGGCGAAAGCAACAACTACAGCAATTCTTCCGCTGGATACCTTACCATAACGGTTCCCGAAAATCGTATACTGCGCATGTCGGGCGATTTCATTGCAGAGGCGATGAAGGATTCGCTGTTTATCTATGATGGGGAAAGAACCGGCAAGCTCCTGTGGAAAAATTACGTGGAGGAAAATGCCCGTATAAGGGAAATTGCTACTTCGGGCAATACGGTCACGCTCTACTTCAGGTCGAACGAAAGAAAAACGCATAGTGGACTCAGCTTGTATGTCGAAATCGTTGACGCGAAGGAATTGCGCGAGATATCTGTTTCTGATGACGAGAATGGAACTATCTCTAGCGACAAGACTGAGGCTAGGTATGGCGAGACCGTTACGCTGACTGCGACGCCGCAGGCGGGCTATTTTGTATGGTATACGAATGTCACGAACTGGTCGACGGACGAGTACTTGGATGTCTCCATGAATGGAAACAAGGCGACCTTCAAGATGCCCTATTCTGATGTGTATGCGTGGCCGACATTCACGAACAAGCGCTCGATACAGGAAGGTCTCTATGTCGATATGCCGAATTTTGGAATGAGGACAATAAGTATTCCTGACGGCGTGACGTCTTTCAAGGTGTATGACGATGGCGGGAAGGACAGTGACTATGGCTATAACGCCGATGGATATCTGGCCTTGACTGCCCCGCAGGGCTATGTCCTGTTGGTGAAGGGCACGATTGATGCCTATGGCCCGTACGATGCTTTGACAATCTTGGACGGAGCGGGTAGAGATGGCGAGGCCCTTCTGTATAGGGCCAGCGGGAACGGCACGGAGATCGATCCGGTTGCCAGCACCGGCAGGAGCATGACGCTTTACTTCCACTCGGACGGCTCTTCGGTGACATCCGGATTGGATTTGGATGTGGAAGTCTTCGAGGCGACTACGGAGCATACGATAACGGTTGCTACGGTAGAGGGCGGAACAATGGTGGCCAGCGCCAAGAAGTCCGTCGCGGGCAAGACGATTACGTTGACCGCTTCTCCGGCAGACAATTATCTTCTGGATAGGGTGGCGGTTGTCGATGCGGACGGTGATTCTGTCTGGATGAGTGGCGGCCGGTGGTATCTGGGCAATGTCGCTACGATGGTGATGCCTTCCAAGAATGTCTCGGTGACGCCCGTGTTCACGGACAAGCTGACGAGCGAAGGGAACCTCCATATCGATATGCCTAGGAAGGGTATGGTCAAGGCGACCATCCCGGCCAATGTCTCGTCGTTCAAGGTCTATGATGACGGCGGTAAAGACGGGCCGTATAGCATCGGTGCCAAAGGAACTCTCGAATTGACGGCTCCCGAAGGTAAGGTCTTTGCGTTGACGGGAACCGTGACAAAGGACCACTATTGTTACCTTGGCGTTTTTGACGGGGATACCAATAAGACGGTGCTTATATATGACTCGGAGCGGAATCAGGCGGTTAGTGTCGGGCCGGTTGTATCTACGGGCAACGTGCTGACTGTCCAGTTCCAGGTCGATAGCGAAGTCGCCCTGGATGGCCTTGACCTGACTGTTTCCGTCATCGATCCTCCGGTAGAACATTCCATAATGGTTGCCTCCGCAGAAGGGGGTGTCCTGGAATGTTACGAGGAAAAGGCCCTGATGGGCGAAAAAATACATCTCTATGCGTATCCCCAGGAAGGGTATGTTCTGGATAGCATCAAGGTGGAAGGCTCTAGCGGAGGTCTCGTAGAGGCGGAAAATGACTACTGGTATTCGGACAACAATTCCACCCGTTTCACGATGCCGGATGAAAATGTTGTGCTGACTCCGGTGTTCTCGAAGAAGACTTCTGCGGAAGACGGGCTGTATATCAACCTGCCGCTGGAGGGGGGGTTGGAGGCGGTAATTCCCTATAGCGTGACTTCGTTCATGGTATATGACGATGGCGGCAAGAGCGGCAACTATGGAGACCGGGCTTACGGTTCTCTTGTCATGGTAGCATATGGCAGGCTGTTTGAAATCTCCGGTTCCATGGATACCCAGGCCTCTCACGATTCCGTGAAGATCTGCGATGCGGAATACGATTATAACTGTATTTTTGAAGGCTCTGGCAAACAGACCGATATCGGAACGTATTTCGGGACCAATTATTACATGAAGGTTGCCTTCCGTTCCGATGAAAGCGAAAACCGTTCGGGCTTCGCTTTCAGGGTGAACGTCCATGACGCCTCGGTTATGCATGCGATAACGGTGGTCAACACGACTGGCGGTAGCGTAGAGTGCGATGTTGACAGTTCCCTGCAGAATACGGATATTGCCCTGTCCATAGTTCCCGAGGACGGATATATCCTGGATAGCCTTGCGGTTGTAAGCGGCTTGGGGGATACATTGCAATTGCAGGGAGGGCACTGGTATTCTGGCGATACGGCCTGGTTCAGGATGCCCTATGCCGATGTGACGGTCACGCCGAGTTTCAAGAAGAAACATACCGCGGAAGACGGCCTTTTCATCGATATGGTTGAAAATATGTGGACGGAGGTCATTATTCCCAAGTGTGTCACCTCGTTCAAGGTTTATGACCATGGCGGCAAGGATGGCGATTATGGTAATTTGAGTTATTCGACTTTCGACGCCCTTAGGTTGATTGCCGCCGAAGGATATGTCATGCAGGTGACGGGAAGCATGAATACCGCGCAGAACAGTGACTACCTGTACATTTACGATGGCGGTGACAATGTCGAGGAGAATCTCTTGCTGCAAACGAGCGGTGAATCTACCGATATCGGTTCATATTCGACGACAAATCATACCATGCTCATTACTATTGAATCGCAATATTCAGTTAAGCCCGGTTTTGAACTGACGGTGAATGTCGAAGAAGCGAAGAAGCATTCCATAACCATTGCCGGTGTTACTGGAGGCTCGGTGGAGAGCGACAAGGCCGAGGCCATAATTGGGGATACGATTCATTTGACGGCCTCGCCGCTTGAGGGTTACCTGCTGAACAGGATAAGCGTGGTGGACGCCCAAGGGAAAAGGATAAATGTGACCGGAGGTTCCTGGATTACGGACATGACGGCTTCGTTTGTCATGCCTGCAGAAGATGTGGTGGTGACCTGTGATTATACCAACAAGTGGACTGCCGCGGGCGGGCTCTTCGCCGAGATGCCGTTAAAGGGCGAAGTGTCCTTTGAAATTCCGGAAGGCGTGACATCGTTCAAGCTCTACGACAATGGCGGCAAGGATTGGGATTACAGCAGGAGTGTCGACGGAACGTTAGAATTGATTGCACCTGAAGGCTATGTGTTTAAGGTGTCCGGTTCCTGGTCCCTGGGATACTATTCCAGCTTCTATATCGAGGATGATGGCTATACCATTATGTATGGAAACTTCTATGCCGATGAGAATGAAGGGGCGCAGACCACCTTGTCCAATAAACTCAAGGTGCATTTCTATGCGGGTTCGTCTGTCGGCGAGGGCCTGGACTTTACCGTATCGGTCCTTCCGCAGAACGTGATAATAGCGAGATCTTATGACGGGATGGTTGATTGCGACAATGTCTCTGCTACAGAGGGTGCCGAGGTATCCCTGACGGCGGAACCGGATGGCGACTATATACTCCACCATATCAGTGTGACGGGCCTGGATGGGGAAACTATAGAAATGAATGGTGGCAACTGGTATTCCAATAATTTTGCTACCTTCGCCATGCCTTCGCAGAAGGTGAATGTCGTGCCGAGCTTCGCTTATATCTATGACGATGATGTCGTCTATGAGATTGTAATGCCCAAGACCGGTACGATCAATGCTACGATACCCGATGGGATAAAGTCGTTCAAGGTCTATGACGACGGTGGCAGGGATGGCGATTACAGCAACGGTGCTGCAGGATTCCTTGTAATGAGTGCTCCGGAGGGCTATGTTTTCGAGGTGACGGGAAGCGTGGTCACGGAGCGTGACGGGGATGTCTTTGTCGCCTATGATGGCGACCGCGACGGAAAGGAACTTTTCAGGGCGAGCGGGGAACAGTCGGATGTGGGTTTCCATATCAGCAGCGGCAATGTCATGACATTCTCGTTTGCTTCCAATACGAGCGAGAGCCTCGAGGGACTTAACCTGAATGTGGCGGTAGTCAAGGCAAGCACGATTACAAAGTATGCCGCGGTTACTGTTGTCCAGACGATTGATTCGACTATCGCTATTATCGATGGTGCATACCTTGGTGATGATACTATTGCAATTCCTGATGATATCGATGTCGATGCGGTCGTGTACAATCGTTCGTTCTCGACCAGCGGGTATTCCACTATCACCCTGCCGTTCGATATTGATGGGTATAATGTCGGTGGCTGGAGTGCGGTGCTTGAGTTTGTGGGCATTGGCCTTGACGAAAGGGGTAACAAGATGGTGCGCATGAAGTATGCGTGGTGCGATACGTGCTATTCACTTGATGGCTCGCTCAAGGCTTACACTCCCTACATAGTCCGTCTAACCGGTGAAAATCTTTCGTTCTATGGTTCGACAACCCTGAAAGCGACCGAGGAGCCGATTGTCCGTCAAGGCGATTGGGAATTCCGCGGCACACTGTCGAAGACGCAGTGGAATGTGGGCGATCCCGAACTTGGGTATATCTGGGGATTCTCGGCAGACAAGACGCAGTCTATCAATATAGGCGACTTTGTACGGGCTGTTGATGGAACGATGGTTCGCCCGCTACGTGGCTATCTAGTTGAGAAAGCCTCCAACAAGTCTAGAAGATACGCGATTGATATGTATCGCGACCTGGGCGCGAAACCTGTAGAAGATACGCCTTACGAGCGGATGAAGGTTGTGCTTGTGGAAGATGGCGATGATGGCGTGGAACGCACGACTGTCATCGGGCATATCAATACCCGTACCGGCGAATTCAAGACGGAGCACACCTACGACCTCAAGGGGCGTAAGGTGAATGGCAGGCCGACGGCCCGCGGTGCTTATTACGGGAAAAGGCGCTAGCGCAGTTTACGGCTCTGGAATTCTTTGGGCATGGTCTCGAGTACCCACTCGCCGCCCTGACAGATCTCGTAGCCGACTGAAGGTACGACCCTGGTTGCACCTTCATTTTCTGCAGTGCATTCCAGCACGGCTTCTTGCCAGCCGTTGCTGGTGCATTGTAGGGGGATTGTCCAGCCGATTATTACGCCGATATTGTCGGCGGAACATTCCATAATGTTCTCGAGCATCCATAGGCCTTTTGAGCAATTCAGAAGCTCGATGACGTTTTCCGAGATGTACTCGACCTTATGGGCGTTTTCTGTACAAACGGGTTGCGCGCTGGAACTGGACGACTCGATGCTGCTGGATGATTTTGCGCTGGAACTTGACTTCGCGGAGCTGGAGGAAAGTACGATGCTGGACGAGGAGGGTGTCTTTGAACTGGAAGAAAGTGCCTTGCTAGACGACGACTTGGCGCTGGACGAGGATTTCGCACTACTCGAAGACCTTGCGCTGGAACTAGATTTTGCCTTGCTGGAGCTGGAAACGGATTTTTTTGAACTGGAGGAAATCGTCTTTGTGGAACTGGAAGAACCCTTCCTTGAACTGGAGGACGATACCTTGCTGGAACTGGATGAGACCTTTTGGGAGGAGGAGGTTAATCCTTCGTGTTCGTCGGGGCCGGCGCCCGTGCTGCTGTCATCGCAGGCAGAGAATGTAAGCCCCAATAGGGCGGACATGGTCAAGGCAGTTACGATTTTCTTGATATGCATGGGGACACCTTTGGGGTTGATATCAATAAATATATATTAATCGCCCCAAAAAGCAAAGAAAATAGTGATAGAGTTTTTTTTGCGAAAAAGCGTGTGTCCCAGATGACGAACGAACGGTCTACAGTGAGCAAAAAGCGCCTCGTCTTAACGAGGCGTGTTTGCGAGAGTGAGCGCATGCCGGAGTAATTTAACACCGGGGTGTAGCGCGAACGGTCTAAATCGGGTATTTATCCTTGGCGGCTTCGAGTTCGGCACTAGTCCGCTCCCATTCCGCATAGAGGCTGTCAACAAGGTTCTTGTTGTCGTCCATCTCTTTGGCGATGGAGGTGATGGCGTTCCCGTCGCCGGATTCCGAGGCGGTCACGAGTTTTGCTTCGAGTTCGCCGCCGAGGGCTTCTGCCTTCGCGATGTCTTCTTCGAGTTTTGCAAGTTTCTTTTCGAGGGGCTTGATGACCTTGCTGCGCTCGGCGATGTAGTCGGCGCGTGCCTTGCGGTCTTCCTTGGCGCGGGGCGCAGCATTCTCTGCGTCAGTTTTCACGTCGATATTCGAGACCTTGATGTTTGCGGATTCGCTACCGCCGGGCTTCTTTTCGGATGCCCAACCCACCTTCTCGAGGAAGTCCGCGTAGGTGCCTTCGAATATGCGGCACTTTCCGCCATCGAATACCACAAGCCTGGTGGCGAACGCGTGCAGGAGTTCTTCGTCGTGGGTCACCACCATCGCGGTGCCTTCGTAATCTTCCAGCGCGTCGATGAGGCTCTCGATGCTTTCCATGTCCAGGTGGTTCGTCGGTTCGTCGAGTAGCAGCATGTTGCAGGCGCTTGCGAGAATCTTCCCGAGGAGCACGCGGCTCCGCTCGCCACCACTGAGTACCTTCACCTTCTTGAGGGCGGCATCGCCGCTGAACATCATGAGGCCGGCAAGCCCGCGGGCACGGCTCTTTTGCGAGACTTCCGCGATGGCGGTTGCGATTTCTTCTTCGACGGTGTTGTCGAGGTTCAGTCGGTTGATATTTGTCTGCCCGAAATAGTTTATCTGTAGGTTAGGGTTGTGGCTGATTTCGCCGGCGGTGGGTTGCAGTTCTTTTGCAATCAGGTTCAAGAGCGTCGTTTTACCGCGGCCGTTCGGGCCTATGACGGCAATGCGGTCACCCTTGAAAACTTCCATCGTCAAATCGGTGATGAGTTCCGGACCGCCATCATACGCAAACGAGAGTCCCTTGATCTGCAGCATTCTCTTGCCAGGGAAGGGTGCTTCGGTAAAGCTGAAATCCAGGTTGCGTTCGTGGGTGAGGCGCTCGCCGTTCGCAAGCTTTGCGGCGGCCTTGATCTTGGACTGCACCATGGCGGCCTTTGCTGCCTTGTAGCGGAATCGCTCGATAACCTTCTCGAGCTGTTCCTTCTTCTTTGCCTCGTTCTCTTGCGTGCGCTGCGCGACTTCCTCTTCTTCGGCAATCGTCTCGCGCAGCTTTTCTACTGTACCCTTCACCTTGCGGATTTTGTGGCGGTGAATGCCGGCGGTGTGCGTGCAGACCTCGTCCATAAAGTGATGGTCGTGCGTAATCAACAGCACTTCGCCCTTCCAGTTGCGCAGGAACCTGCTGAGCCAGCGCATCGACACGATATCGAGGTAGTTCGTCGGTTCGTCGAGCAACAGCATGTCGGGCTCGCTCGCCAAGACTTTTGCGAGGTTCAGGCGGATCTGGAAACCGCCCGAAAGGAGCATCGGGCTCTTGTGCATGGATTCCTCGTCGAACCCGAGGCCGAACAGAATCGCTTCTACCTTGTGTTCTTCCAGCCAGCCGTCTTCGTTGGGCTTCAGTACACTGCAGGCCTCCTCGTGCACGGTCGCGTGCGTGAAGTTCAGGTGCTGCTGCAAGTAGCCGAGTGTGTATTTCTTGGGAATATCGATGGAACCGCCGTCGAGGCATTCCTGCCCGAGAATCATCTTGAACAGCGTAGACTTGCCGCAGCCGTTACGACCCACGAGACCCACGCGCTCATGGTCGCCCACGAGCAGGCTCGCACCGTCCAAAAGGACTTGCACGCCGAATGATTTGGAGACGTTCTGGATTTGAATCACGGATGCAAAGATAGAAAAATGCCGGAACCGTTGCCGGGGTATTTTTTTATTATTCTTGCAGTATGATTTGCAAGAAGTGTGGCCAGGAATTTCCGGATGATATGTCCAATTGCCTCTGGTGCGGTGCACCAAACGAGGATTTTGGAAAGGAACCTGTTCCCCCTGACTGGGGCGAAGAAAAAGACGACGATGATCCGGATGCTCTCGGAGGCGACCAACACCCTGCCGGCAACTTCATGTGGAGCGCGGCTCTCGGCGGACCCATTTTTTCGACCATTGTGCATTACAGGAAATTGAAGAGCCTTCGCTTCTTTTTAGAATTGGCTCTCGCCAATGTCGCGATAAAGTTCTTGTTTAGAGTCCTGGATAATAGCATTGATTGGACTGAGTTCCCTCTTTTGGCTCCACCTGCGGTTATCTTCTCATGGGTGATACATGTTTGCGTCATGGGGAAACTCGGTGCCTGGAGAATAAAGGCCTATATACCCAAATACAATGTAAACGAATACCGCCGTCGCGAAAAGATAGGCGTCATTCTCGGCTTGATCTTTTTTATTGTTATGGTCACCCTGGAAATTTTGTTTACCCTGTGGAAGTTGCGATGAAGTTTGTATGTGTGCTTGCGCTTCTGGCCTCGCTCGCGATGGCGCAGAGTGAGGATCCGCTTCTCGGACAACCTTTTACAATCTATTCCTTCGAGGCGGGAGACAGCGCGCAGTACCATGCGACGGTTGTGCGATATGTAGGCCCGCAGACGGAAAATGTTCGCAAGGCGGCCGTGCTTTATATCCATGGATTCAATGATTATTTCTTCCAGCGAAACCTTGCCGAAAAGATGGATTCGGCGGGCTATGCCTTCTATGCAATAGACCTGCACAAGTACGGACGCTCGTATCGCGATGGTGAAGTGATGGGAGAACTTCGCGATATCCGGGAATACTATGCTGAGCTTGATACGGCAATTGCGTTTGTTCGTAATACAGAGGGGGATTCGGTACCGCTCGTGATGCTGGGGCACAGTACCGGCGGACTTATCGCGTGCCTTTACGCGGCAGACCGCGACAACGGTGCTGGCCTTGCGGCCATCGTGCTCAACAGTCCGTTTCTGGAGATGAACTACGGCTGGCCGATGCGTAAGATTGTCGTTCCCGTGTTTTCTGCAGTGGGCGCGTTGCTGCCGGGTTTGGGAATCCCGCGAAGCGTTAACGAGAACTACGACAAGAGTCTTCTGAAATCTGATTTTGGCGAGTGGGAGTACGACTCGAAATTGAAAGTGCGCGGGAGCCTCCCGATAGACTTTGGCTGGCTCCGTGCCATCCATCAGGGGCATGCGCGTGTGCAGGCCGGCTTGCGGCTTGTGCCTCCGGTGCTAGTGATGCATAGCGGCTGCAGTTACCGCGATGACGACTGGAGTGAAGAATACTCCCATTGCGATGGCGTGCTGAACGTGGAGCATATCCGCGAATATGGCCGGAATCTCGGGTCGAGCGTGCAGCTCGAAGAAATCGAGGGCGGCCTTCACGACCTGTTCCTTTCGCATTTGCCGGCCCGCGACAATGCCTACACGAAGATGTTCGAATTCTTGGATAGCAGGCTCTGATTTGCGTACTTTGAAATGCTATAATTCATAGTGCTTTCAGGTGAAAGACGAGGTTACGATGATTATCGATTTGAAAGGCATGGAAACGACGGTGCTGCCGAACTTCAAGGGCGGCGAGAAGGAATACAAGGCAAAGATGTACTTTGACGGGACGACTCGCATTATGCACGGGACGCTCGAGCAGGGTGCATCCATCGGTTTCCACAAGCACGAGACCAACAGCGAGATTATGTTCTTTGTAAGCGGCAAGGGCAAGGTGCTCTTTGACGACGGCGTGGAATATGTGGAAGCGGGCCAGTGCCATTTTTGCCCGAAGGGCCATAGCCACAGTCTGATTAACGAGAGCGAGGAACCGCTCGTGTTCTACGCGTGCGTCCCGGAACTCGGATAGGTTTAAAAACGGAGTATACAAGATGTCAAAACTGATGCGTTCTATTTCGGGTATCCGCGGTATCGTGGGCGATACCCTCACCCCGCAGGTGCTCAAGAGCCATGTGCGCGCCTTCCTCGAGATTACAAAGGCGAAGCGTGTCGTTATCGGGCGCGACAGCCGCCCCACCGGCGATGCCATCGTGCAGTTTGTCGCGGGCATCTGCCGCCTCTCTGGCGTAGATGTTGTGGACGTGGGCCTTTCGACGACGCCTTCGGTGGAACTCCTGACGGTGCATTTCAAGGCGGATGCGGGTATCATCATTACCGCAAGCCACAACCCGCTCGAATGGAACGCACTCAAGTTCCTCAACAGCAAGGGGCTTTTCCTCGGGCCCGACGACGTGAAGAAACTTTTTGAACTCGCCGATGCGGACAACTTCAGCTATCCCGACTACCGCACGATGGGCAAGTACGAGGTGGCGCCCGATGCCGACGGCATCCACATCGACGGGACGCTCAAGATTCCGTTCGTGGACGTGGAGGCGATTCGCGCGAAGAAATTCAAGGTGGCCGTAGATGCCGTGAACGGTGCGGGTAGCTACATTGTGCCGCGCCTCTTGGAACAGCTCGGCTGCGAGGTGGTGCGTGTGCATTGCGAACCCGATGGCACGTTCCCGCGCGGTGCGGAACCGATTCCGGAAAACTTGGGTGACCTGCGTGAAGCCGTGAAGAAGAATGGCTGTGCTCTCGGTTTTGCGGTGGATCCGGATGCGGACCGCTGCGCCCTCGTGGACGGTTTAGGACAAAGTATTGGCGAGGAGTATACGCTCGCGATTGCAACTGAAGAAGTGCTTAGCCAGAAGAAGGGTAGCGTCTGCGTGAACCTTTCGACGAGCCGCATGAACGAAGATGTTGCCACGAAGTACGGTTGTGCTTTCAGCCGCGCGAAGGTGGGCGAGATCAACGTGAGCCTGCAGATGATTGAAAACGGTTGCATCATCGGCGGCGAAGGCAACGGCGGCGTGATTCTGCCGGCGCTCCACTACGGGCGTGATTCCCTGGTGGCAGCGGCTCTCGTGCTCAGTTGGATGGCGCACCATGACGGCGGCCCCGAGAAGTTCGTGGCCGAAAACCCCGCCTACGTGATGCCGAAGAAGAAGTTCGAACTCGGCGACAAGAAGGTGGCGGACATTTTGCCTAAGGTGAAGGCTGAATTTGCCGGCTGGAAGAGCGACGAACGCGACGGCCTGTGGCTCGGGAGCGAAAAGTCCTGGGTGCACGTACGCGCGAGCAATACTGAGCCTGTTATTCGCGTAATCGCTGAGGCGCCTACAGCGGAAGAAGCAGAAACATTGTGCAGTAAAGTCGAAAAACTTATTTAGCGACCGCTCAATATTGTGTATATAAAAAAGCCCGCCGCAAACGCAGCGGGCTTCTTGCTTTCTTTTTAGGTAGAAATCAGCAGTATGGCGAGTACCTGGCCGCTCAATATGCGTAGCAGCATGGTGAGCGGGTAGACGGAGGCGTATCCGATGTTGACGGCTTCGCTGTCGGCCTGGCCGTTTGCGAAGGCGAGTGCGGGCGGGTCCGTGGTGGCGCCCGCAAGCACGCCGCAGAGCGAGAGGTAATTCACCTTGAATACCAGGTGCCCGACGGTTGCGACAATGGCGAGCGGCACGAAGGTGATGAGCGCGGCGAGGCCCATGTAGTAAATTCCGTCGCCGTTCAGCAGCACATCGAAGAACTTGATGCCCGCATTGAGCCCTACGCAGCTGAGGAACAGCGTGAGCCCGAATTCGCGGAGCATGAGGTTCGCGCTGTTCGCCATAAAGAAGTTGAGCGGTCCGATTTTGCGCTTGCGGCTCAGGAGAATCGATACGATGAGCGGCCCACCTGCAAGCCCGAGTTTTAGCGGGGTAGGCATTCCCGGGATGGCGATAGGGATGCTGCCTGCGACGACCCCGAGGAAAATCCCGAGGAATGCGGGCAGGATTTCGGGGTGGTCAAGTGCAGTGAGCGAATTGCCGAGTTCCTTTGCGGCGGCCTCGATGCCTTCGGCGGTACCGACGAGCAGGAACTTGTCGGCGAATTTTATGCGCATGTCCAGCCGGCCAGTGAACTTGAAACCGCTGCGGACAACGCGGCTCACGTTCACGCCGTAGCGATCGGCAAGGGCGAGCGCACCGATGGTCTTGCCGAGCACCTTCTTGTTTGTGACGAGAACCGTCTTGACCAAGATGGTGCGGCCGCTATCTGCTGCGGTTTCCTTAGTAATGGGGGTCTCGAGGCGCTTGCCAATAATCTTTTCCATGATGGCGACGGCCTCGGGCATGCCCACGATATGCAGCTTGTCGCCTTCCTGTATTACGGTCTTCCCGTTCGGGGTGAAGATATCGTTACCGCGCATCAGTCGCGTGACGACGGCTCCGCTCGAAATCAGGTCGGGAATATCTTTCAGCAAGGTCCCGAAGAGGTTTTTGTTTTCGACAGTGAGGCTGCACGATTCGATTTCCTTTGTGCTTGCCGCGATATCGGCGGCGTAATCCTTGGCGGCCTTGTCTGGGTTCTGCCTAAAGAAAATGCGCACGAGGAGCATCACGAGTATAATCCCGATGACGCCGAATGGATATGCAACAGCGTACCCGATGCCCGTAAGGGACGTGTCCACCCCAGCCGCGGCAAAGGCTGAATTCGCGGCTCCAAGGGATGGCGTGTTCGTGACTGCGCCACAGAGCATCCCGATGAGCACGGGTACGTTGTTATGCATATCTGTAAAGAAGTACAGGCAGAGCGTTACCGCCACGCCGAGGAGCACGATGCTTGTCGAAAGTATGTTGAGCACGAGCCCGTGGCGGCGTATGGAATCCATGAATCCGGGCCCTACCTGCATGCCGATGGTGTACACGAACAGGATGAGCCCGAATTCTTGGATAAAGTGGAGTACGCTTCCGTCGACGCGCAGGCCAATGTGCCCAAGGGCAATGCCCACGAAGAGCGCGCCCGCCCCGCCGAGGCTGATTCCCTTGACCTTGACTTTCCCGAGCATGAGCCCGAGTGCCGCGGTGAGCGCGATGGCAATGACCTGTTGTGCGACAGAGGGTTTTGTGAATAAGTCAATGAGCCATTCCATGGCTGTACCCTACTTCTTGATGCACCTGACCGAGGCGTCGATATTCTTGTTGAAGTGTTCGAAGGTGTAAGCCGAATCGGTCACGCGGACCATGTAGGCCCTGGAATCGTCGAAGGCGTCTGCGGTCCAGAAGCTTGCGGTTTGCCCGCGGTCGGCGAACTTTCCGTCGTAGTACTTGAATCCGGCAAACTGCAGGTTGAAGGAATCCTTGTTCTTGAGTTCGGTGATGGCCTTGCCTTCGAAGGCGGCCTTGAAATCTTCGCGGGTCGGCAGCCCCCAGCCCAAGGGGCAAGCGGAACTCATGGCTGCATCGAAGGAATACAGGCGCCCGTCCGTTTCGCAGTTTTGGTGATTGTTGTCGTAGCAGATGCTGGAATCGGGCGTGAAGACGGCGAGATTTTCGGCCATCCAGGTGTTGCCACCCATGACGATGGTGGAGTAGGTCTTTTCGGGGCATTCGAGCTTATTGGCGGCCTGGTCAAAGGTGCAACCGCGGTTGTCCTGGCAGGCGATAAATGCTGTGGCGGCAAGGATGGTGATGGTGGCAAAAGCCGTGTTCTTGATGTGCTTCATAAATAACTCCTGTGTTTTTCGGCCGTAAAGGTAGCAATGGTAATTGATAATGACTAATGCATTATTTATATTTAATTCATCACTTTTAGTTATGAATTGCGCGAGGTAATAAAATAGTATGGAACTGACACATCTCAAATATTTTCTAGAAGTCGCCCGTACGCAGCACGTGACGCAGAGCGCGCATAACCTGTGTATTGTGCAGCCGGCGCTTACCAAGGCCATCCACAAGCTCGAAGAAGAAATCGGTGTTCCGCTGTTCAAGACGAAGGGCCGAAACATCGTGTTGACAGAATATGGTAAGTATTTCCACGAACGTGTGCAGCCCCTTTACGAAGAAATTGGCCGGCTCCCGCAGGAGTTGCGTGACATGGCCAGCGATGATGCGGTAAAGATTCGCCTGAACGTGCTGGCGGCATCTTCGTTGATAACTTCTGCAGTGATTGCCTACAAGCGCCTCCATCCGGAAATCAGTTTCGACTTGAGCCAGAACGAAAGTTCGACCATGTACGATATGCGCGTTTCTACGTTTGCGCATGCGCGCCTTGCAACTACCGACGACGATGCAGCTTGCAGTTTCGAGGAAGAAATTTTCCTTGCCGTCCCGAATGTGGATCAGTACAGGAAAATGGATGCGATTTCACTTTCACAGATGAAGGGCGAAAAGTTTATCGGGCTTGCGGGTACAAAGCAACTGCGCAATATATGTAACGAGTTCTGCCACGATATCGGCGTGCAGATGGACGTTTCGTTCGAGAGCGACAACACATCGGCCATCAAGGACGCAGTGGCATCGGGCATAGGCGTGTGCTTTTGGCCAGAATACACTTGGGGCCGTGTCGAAAAGCGCAAGATTCGCCTGCTAAAGATTGTGGATGCCCCGTTCCGGCGCGAACTTCTCGTGACCATGCGGAAGAACAAGGCCGACAACCGCAATACGGAACATTTCTACAAGTTCCTAGTCATGTACCTGAAGAAACACTTCCGCCACCATCGGTAAACGGCACCGTTTATTGCTGAAGTGTCATCCCCGCGTAGGCGGGGATCTTATCTACAACTCAATTCCCGTATCGCGCTCGATGACTGTTTCGCAGGCGGCCTTGAACGTCTCGGATGTCGCGACGATGGTCACGGAATGCTTGGCGCGGGTAATGCCGGTGTAGAGGATTTGACGGTTGAGGAGCGGGTGCTCGGGCCTCGTCGGTATAAACATCAATACATTGTCGTATTCGGAGCCCTGCGCCTTGTGGATGGTAATGGCAAATGCTGTCTCAAGTACATTGGGCGCAAACTGGTATTCCGGATAAAAAACGAACCCTCTGTTGGTTTTGAACAGGATGAATTTTTCCCCGTTACCATTGGTAAAGAGAATACCCGTGTCTCCGTTGTAAAGCTTGAAACTGCTCTGGTTGCGGTTGAGCATTATAATCTTGCTGATGGGCGCTCCCTTCGCTTTTGAAAGCAGGAGGCGTTCTATTGCATCGTTGATGTTCTGGACGCCCGCAGGCCCCGACCGCTCTGCGGAAAGGATGCGTGCCTGTGTGCAGAAGTTCCAGACGCGCTCCAGCAATTCATCTTGGTTAGGCTTGTTGGGGGTAACTTGTGCGGCAAGCTCCACGAAGGAATCTAGGTACTCGCTGGCCCATTTTTCGAGGATTCGCTGTAGCTGTGTGGATTTTTCGCGGGTATCCAGGTTCAGCAATTGCACTTCGCTGTGCATGTCCCATTCGCTTGGCAGAACAAATGTGCATGGAGACTGGCTAAAATCGAGTTTAGCCAATTGCCCGATGGCCGAGTTTTCGTTGAAGCGCCTTGAGACGGTAAGCTTGACAGTTGAATCGGCCTTGGATTCCAGAAGTTCGCCGAGTACGGCGCCTGCATCGACGGAAGGCAGCTGGTGTGCATCGCCCAGGAGGAAGATTCGTGCGCTATGCGGTAGGGCTTGCAAGAAATTTGCAAAAAGCGTCAGGTCGATCATGCTCGATTCATCGATAACGAAAACGGAATTTTCCGGGAAGCGGTTTTCGGAGTTATAGATGAATTTATTGTCGTCGGGCTTGTAGCCCAGCAGCCTATGGAGCGTATAGGAATCTGCGTTCGACATCTTGTTATAAATGACGAGGTTCGTTTCGAATTCGTCGGCGCCAATCAGGTTCACGGACTGCTCGATGCTTTCCTTCATGCGGTCGGCGGCCTTGCCGCTGGGAGCCGCAAGATAGAGTGGCGCCTGCAGGTGCTTTTCGGAATTCAGGTAGAGTTCGCGGAGCAAGAAGAAGGTGACCGTCGTCTTGCCGGTGCCGGGCCCGCCTGTGATAATCAGGTTTTCTTGCCTGCCGCGGATTACGGCCAGCGCCTGTTCTTTTTCCAGCGTGATTCCGCCCCCTTGCGGGCCACGCGTGATAGATTCGATGGTCCGGATGCATTGCGGGATTTCGGATTCATCGGAAGGAATGTGGTTGAAAAATTCCTTGACCTTGTCTTCGACGATGACTTTCGCAAAATAGTATTTGGAAGGGTACAGGAATCCGTTCTGCAGTATGAAGGGTTTCTGGTAGAAGGAACTGGCGTCCGGTGCGCTGTCAATAATATTCCCGTAGGCGCCCTGCTTGATAGATGATGCCCCGTTCACGATGGATTCCGAGAACTGCTCGAAATCTGCAATGCCCAGGTTCTGCATTTTCCTGCTGATTGCCTTGCGCAATGGGGCTTCTTCGACGGAAATTCGCGTGTCGCCGTCGCTTTGCTTTGCAAGCAACAGAGCAAACAGGTTTAGCGCATCCTGGTTCAAATTCTTCTGGAGGCCGGTCAGGAACTTGAGTAACCGCGCCTGGAGCGAAGATATTCCGCCGCATTCGAGCAATGTGTTGATGAACGTATCACGCATCAGGCGATAATCTCCCTGTAAAGTTTTTCCAGTTCTTCGAAGGAGCCGAATGTACTTGCCACTATGCCGCTATTTTCGTTTGCGCGGCAACCCCTGAAGAACACGTAGTAGATGCCGCCAAAATAGTTGTCGAATATTTCCTGCTCGCTCATTTGCGGGTAGAACGATTTTAGCCAGCGGATTAGTACGTAGGAATAGAGAATCTGTTGCACGTTGTAACGGCGCAGGAGCATCTGGTTCTTCATGGCTGGTTCATCGTATGTATCGATATAGTCCGATTTCCAGTCCAGAATGCAGTAACGCCCGTTCCGCTTGAACAGAAGGTCCATGAAACCCTTGCAGTAAAGGTTTATCACTTCCTTTTCGCGCGCGGATTTTAAATCCATAAAGAAGAGCATTTCGCTTCGGCGAGAATCGTTGGCGATTTCATTAAGGCTAAAGGAATCTTGCCCTATGGAATTGCCTTCGATAACGGCAAGGCTGGCGTTGAGCGTATTCCAGACAAAGCTGATAGTTGTATCGAGCCAATCGGGGTGGGAATCGATATCCAGCGATTCGTGCAAGAACGAAGAGACGATCAGTTCCTTGAATGCGGAGTCCTGTTTTAGTGTTTGCAAGTCTGCCTGGCCTATCTTTTGGAAATCGACGAGTTCAAAAATCTTGTGCAGCGCGTTACCGAGTTCTGCGCCGCGCGGGTATGTGCTTGTATCCTTCACGGTGCGAGCGGCACCATCGCCTTCGTCTTTTTGCAGGCGGCCTTCGTCTGTTTCTTGTTCCTGCTTGCCGTGTGCAATTTGCGAGTACGACGTGGAATGCGGGAAACGCCCCCAGACCTTCCAGGCGGCCATCTTTTCTGCCAGTTTTGTGGCGTCAATTAGGCTAGTGTCTTTTTCGCCGTTGCCCATGCCACCTAGAATCTGGGAGATTCGCGCCTTTACGTTCTCGACAGGCTTTTCAACAAGGCGTTCGTAATACAGTTCCTGGTTGGTGCTGTTCTGGCAAAAATCATCCATGGTTACAGAAAGCCAGGTCATCTCTTTCTTGCGTTCTTGCAGTTTGCCGTCCGCCCTCTTTTTCATCTTTGCAAAGCGGGGCATGATAAGCATGTGCGTTGCGCGAGTAAATGCGACATAGAACAGGCGGCGCCATTCTGCTTCTGTTTCGCGCCTTGAAAGGTCCTTTGCGTCGTCGTCAAAGCTCAGGTTCCGTTTGGAATCCGTTTCGGAATGCACCAGATAGGGCCCTGAAGAACCGATATGCCCGCGTTCGCCTGCGACAGAAATGACAATCGGGTATTCAAGCCCTTTTGATGCATGGATTGTCATGGTTTGGATGACATCGAGGTCAGTTCCCTTCGCGACGATGCTGGAATCCTTCAGTGCGCTTTCGGAATTAGTGACAAGGGCGTCCAGGTGGCGGACCAGTTCTTCAAGCGAACAATTGGTCGTGTAGAGGTATTCGACGGCGTAATCCCCGATTTGACGAATCTTGTTTAGACTCTGGAGATTTTCTGGCTGATAGAGTTCACCCATGTTTGGGGAATCTGCGTAAATACTTTCTTGCAGTTCGGCCCACCGGCGTGATTCTGCAAGCGCATGCCACTTGGCAAACGTGGAAATCTCGTCGATGCTCTTTTCGCCGGCTGTGAGGGCGTTTATGTAATCTAGGTCCCTACCCCAGAAGTCTGTCAGCAATGCGGCGTATAGGAGGTTGCGGTTCCTTTCGGAGTAATTGTCGACGTCGATTGCCTTGAGTAATGCGCTCCATTCGGCGCATTCCCTGCTGGTAAACAGGTTTTCGTCTTTGTAGCGCAAGAAGGGTAGGCCGACTTTGCGCAACTTGTATTCAACGTGCTCGAGTTCGGAACGCGTACGTGCCAGAATCGCGAAATCCGAGAATTTAACGTTTCGCAGTTCGTGTGTTTGCTTGTCGGGAACTTGTAACCGGGTCTTGTCGCCGTCGAAGGTGCAGAAATCGATGATGTTGTTGACGACGATTTCGGCATATTCCTTTGGCTCGATGTCTTCGGCACTAATCCAGAAAGGCTTTACGGGTTTCCCCTTGTATTCCGCATTGGGTTTCGGTTCTGGCGGGCAGTCGGACGGCGTGAAATTGAGATGGAAATGCGGGCTCGTTTCGAATAGCGTGTTGCAGGCTTCTATCATCACGTCGCTGGAACGCCAGTTGGTGGCAAGTGCCTTCCCGTGCCCGATTTCGGAGATGGCCTTTTCGTAGACGCTGAGGTCTGCGCCCTGGAACGAATAGATGGATTGCTTGGGGTCGCCTACCACCAGAATGTGGTGTTGGCCGTCGTCGGCTTCTACAAAAATCTTCTTGAAGATATCCCACTGGAGCGCGTTCGTGTCCTGGAACTCATCGATGATGGCGTACCTGAACTTTTGCCGGATGGAGCGAACCAGGGGAGAATTTTCGACCATGACGGCGTTGCGCACGTTTCGGATCATGTCGTTGAACGACTGGATCTTCTTGGTGCGTTTTTCCTTTTCCCATTCCCTGTACAGTCGTGGAATATAGGTGAACAGGCATTTCTGCAAAAGAAGGGTGTCAATTCCCTTTTTGGAGTCGAGCAGGCTCTTGAAATCGACGATAATCTTCAGCGCGGTTTCAAAGTCGCCTTGTGGCTCTTCGATATTGATGCGGAATACGGTCCCGCTATAAAGGGCCTTTCCCTTGCGCCATTCCTTGATGGCGTTTAGCAAATCCTTGGCAGTCTTGCTCTTGGTGACATGCTGGTCTGCGTTACTTTGCAGAACATGGACCGCTGCTGCAAAAATTTCTACGAGCAGCAGGTCTTCGTAGTTCTTGGCTTCGCTTATCTTGCCCAGTTCGCTGTAAGCAAGTGGGGCGCCGCCTGCAGTGATATCGGAATCGGGCGGGAGCGAAATAGTTTCGGGAATGTATGTCTGTATGGCACTCTTTAGGAGTGCAGAAAGGCTAGCTACGTTTCCGCCGCTCTTTAGGAACGTGATAAAGAGTTCTTCGTGAATCCAGTTGTCGCGAATCAGTTTCTCTATCAGGTCCTCGACGGCGCTCTCGTCAATCATCTCTTGTTCAAATGGGACGCTTGCTTCGTATGCAAATTCGGCAGAGACTTTTTCGCAGAAGGAATGGATGGTGCCGATGGGGGCGCTATGGATATCACGGAGCGCCTGTTGCAGCATGGCGTTCCCCGGAGCCTTCAGGGACTCCTCTTCGATTTTTTTGCGGATGCGGTCCTTTAGTTCGCCTGCCGCTTTTTCGGTATAGGTGACGATAAGGATCTGGTCGAGCGTGAGGCCGTTTAGAACAAGCCGCGCGACAACCTGCTGGATGGTGTACGTCTTGCCGGTTCCTGCAGAAGCGGCAATGAACAGGTTTTCATCTTCCTTGAACTCATTGATGTTGAAATTATCCATTTTCACCACTCCAGATGGGCGCAAGAAGTTGAGTCTGTTCCTTGATGGCGGTAATCCATTCTTCCTTGAAATTGTCTATCGAGAATCCCGAGAATTTTTCCGGGGCAAACAGGTTTTTCCCGTCAAAGTATTCCCATGGGCCATTTTGCGATGTCAGTTTGTTGCGGTAGTCTGCAAAAGACAGGATTTGGGGTTCATCGAAAAGTTGTAGCGGAGCGCATTTCCCGTATTTCTGGATGAAGGCGCGGTCGAACATTTCTTCCAGTAACTGCGAAGCGTCTGTGGGCAGTATCGCAAATGAAATCTCTTGCGGGGAATCGCTGGAGCACAGGTAAATACGGAGGATGAATGTTTCTGCAGTGTCTTTTGTGGAACTCGATGCTGCCATAAGGAGCGCATCGAGATACATCTTGACGAAATCTGCGGTGGAACCGCCGTTCTTCTTTACCGTGAAAAGGATATGCTTGTGTTCGTCTAGCTGCGAATACCAATCCAGCGTGGTCGTAAGCGTCCAGAGGTGGGCTCCGTTATTCAAGATGGCTTCGCGCTTTTCCTGGTATGTTGCGGGAATCAAGAAGTCTCCGCTCTGGATTTTTTGCGAAACATCCATTGCGAGGTCGTTGTACTTTTGCTGGACCATTTCCCCGAAGATTCCGTTCGGGAACTTCCTCTTTAGAATCCATTCCTGTTCTGTCTTCGTGTACCCGCTAAAGTCTTCGCTCAAAATGGAATGGACAAATTCCTTGAGCAGTTTTGACTTGTCGTAGGCCTTCAGGTCTATGGGTTCAAAGAGTTCCTTTTCCGGGTTTTCTTCGATAGAGGGCAGGCGTACGGATTTCGCCAGCTGGAAACGGAAGGGGTCGTCAAAGAACAGCTTGAGTTCCCGTACGGTAACCTTGTCCGGGAGTATTATGGGCTTGCCTTCGATTTCAATTTTCGGCGGGTTGTTCACGTTGCCGTCAATATGCAGGCTCTTCCTGTTCCGCAGGGAGCGCTGCGTAAATAGTTCGTCGGCCGGTCGCGTCTCGTCGAGCGGGATTTTCTTTTCGTCAAATTCCTTCGCGCCCGGCACGCCCGAAGAGGCGATGAAGAATTGCAGGTCGCGTACCACCGATGCGGGGAAAAGCTCTTCGTCTTTCTGCAGGTTCCTGTTGATGTAACTGATGTGGAAACCTTCCGTGGCGCTCATCAGCTGGCAAAGGAACGTATAGCAGTTGCGGTCAATGACGGAATCGTCGCCGGGCCAGCGCGCCGCCTGCGAGCGCAAATCTATCGTGTTCTGCCTCTTGCGGCCAGGGAATACGCTCGCGTTTGCCCCGATGAAGAAGATGTGCTTTGCAGGGATGGTGCGGTTGACGGAGAACTTCATGAATGTGAGTCCGCCGCTGAACAGCCGGTTGTTGCCCCCGCGGGAATTCTTGCATGCGCATTGGATGGTCTGTTGGACAATTTTCCAGGAGATGTATTCGGCTCCGGCATCAAACTGGATGTTCAGTAAGTCGATGGCGTTCTGGACTTTGTGCCAGATGCTTTTCTCGTTAATGAATTCATCTTCGTTTGCCGGGATGGAGACCCAGTGCGAAAGCATCTTTTCGAATTGCTGGATGCCGTTTTTGTCGCTAACGTCGAGGCCTTCCCGCGCAAATGCAATCCATTTGCGGAGTCCGTCGATACAATCGATGAATTTCTGTACGGAATCTGAATTACCGGATTCAATATCTGAATAGGGCACGTACCCGTCGCTTTCGGAACGGAACGGGCTTGCGCTCACCTGCGAGAGTAGGAGCTGGTTGACGCAATGCTCCCAGTCGTCTTCACGGATTTTGCCCCCGTGACGGAACACGTTCATGTTCACAATCCATTGTTCCCATGCGGAGATGTAGTCGGGATTTATGGAAAGCGAGGACTGGACTACCGGATTCTTTACAAGACTGAAAAATGCCGGCCTGGAAATGTAACCCTGCTGGTGAATTTCGAACAGGTTGTTTATGGCGTTTTCAATCAGGGAATCCTTTTCGGGATAATCTGTAATGGTGAACGGAATGTAGAACGGGGAATCCTTTTTCGCCGCATTGAAGACCTGTTCGATGGGGGTCCTGTACTGGTCGAGATTCGGGGACACTACAACCATTTCGTCGAGGCGTGTTCCGCTTTGCAGAAGCTGGCAGACTTCCGTATGGAGGGCTTCTATCTCGCGCAATGCCGATGGCGCCGCTGTCAGGGAAAGCGTATGGTCTGCCGCCTTGCCGGCATTGTCTTGCAGGAGATCTGCGTCGAAAACATTCTTGCGGTGCGCTACCAGGTATTGCACCTGGTGCAGCAGCGTGTCGGGGCAGAAATCTGCATCGACAAAATCGAACGTGTAGTCGCTGGAGAGGCACCAGAGCCTTATGTTTTCACGGCCGGTGCGGCCCCAGTTTTTCAGCAGCAGGTTTTCGTTTTCGTCCAGGTTCTGCTCGGCATCGTCATCTGCCGTTTTGGGCAGGGCGATTCCCGCAGGCGCATTGGACTTATTCCAGTGCTTTACATGCTTTACGTCGATATCTTCCCAGAATTCCATGCACGGGTTCTGGATATAGGCGTAAACCTCTTTCTGGTTTGCGATTTCTTGCAGGATGACCCGGTAGAATTGGCCCATTCCGGAGAGCCCGAAAATAAAGATGGGCCTGTCGCAGTCAAAATTGTTGTTGCATTGCGAAAACAGGTAAGGCAGTGTCAGGAATTCTGTTTCTTGGTTGGTGCGCTTTACCGTTGCCTTGAAAGTCTTGGTCAACAGGGATTCGCCGCCATCGTTGTGGAAAAGCTTGGCGTAGATATGGCGCTGCCATTTTTCCTTGGGGACGGGCCTGTCCTTGGTCGAGAAGAAGTCTCGCAGGTCGCCCTGTTTCCAGTAGGCGAGCAGGCCTTCGTGATGGTCACTTTGCAGTGGCGAAATGAAGTTGCCCGGGCGGCTCGTTTCGTATTCCAGGAAGAGTCCCGCGAGCGTGTTGGCAAAATCAAAAAGTTTGGCGTCGTCAATCTCGCCGGTTTCGCCATCCAGGTAAGAATGGAGTTCCCGAAGGATGGGTGTGTTCTGCTTTAGGGCGTTGCCCTTGAGGTATGCGAGTAGCACGTTCCGGAGGATATCGGTCGAAATTTTCTGTTTCGAAGAATCCCCATGCGAAAGGACGCGGAACAGGAACTTGTCAATCGTCGTGACTTCAAGATTCGCAATGACACCTTTCTTTTGCACCCAGCGCAGGCGGAACCACTGTTCCAGTTTCGGGTCCGGGAAAATCACCATGGGCGCCTCAAACGGGTTTTCCCAGCACCACGAAATCTCGTCAATCATTTGGTCGACGAGGTTTGTCAGGTTCAGTGCAAAATTCAGGTGCAGCATAGTGAGAATATAGTTATATGTTGGTATCTAAACCTTCTGCTTCCCTGGCCCACTGGTCATCCAGATCGGGGTGTTCCTTGCGGAAGCGCCTTAGGGCTTTATGGATTTCCCAATCCAGGTTCCGGTTTTCGGCTTGGCACTTGGGCTTCAGCTCGTTGTAGAGTTCTTTTACTTTTTCTTCGAGTGTCATGGTTTGCTCCTTTTCTCTGTTTTAAATTTAATCAATGCAAGTGTCAAATATTGACATCTGCTTATTTTTGTGAATTTACGGATTCTTCGAATTCCTTCATCCTCAATTCGTTAATCAATGTTTCGAGATTGCACGGCGTGCCGTCACCGTGGAAATCGTCGCCTGGCTTGGGGTCTTTGTATTTCCCTTCGGCGACCTTCTTTTCGTGATCCGTTTCGGCGAGCGTCCATTTGGCGATAAAATCCCTTGCGACGGTCTCGACGTCTTTGGAAAGTTTTTTCTGCAAGTACCAGAAATATCCACCGAAACTGCGGTTAGCGACATGTGCTTCCTGCTTGCACTCGGGGCAATATGCGGTCGCCCGTGAACTGCCCGAAAGCGGAGAACCCGTAAAGCTGCGGATGACTGCCGTTCCGCCGCACTTGCATTCGACTTTGAACTGGTCGGTTTCCCAGATGCGCAGGAGTGTGGCGAGCCTGAGATTGACCCTGACAATGCTGCCTGCGATGTTGAACGCCCTTGAAGTGCTCAGGGGGCCTACGTAGAGTCCGCCGCCCTTGATGGCGTAATGCGTGTCGATGTTCGCGTATCGCGGGGTGGCGAGGATTTCGTCACGGTGGCGCAGTATCAGGTCCAGGTTGTCGAACAGCAGTTTCTTTTTGCGTTCAAAGCTCTTTTCCTGGAGCTTGCGCATTTCCTCCTGCTCCCTGGTTTCTTGTTCCATTTCGTCACTGATCAGTTTAAGGCCAGCCGCTTGCCGTTTGAAGAACTCCAGGGCTGATTCGTGTCTATTGTCCGGTTGTTCGGGAATAACGGGGAAAGGCTTGGAATCGTCGATGAAGATTGTTGCCATAGGGAACCTCCTGTATAAGGGTTTTGTTTGTGCTGCTCAAGGCGCGTACTTTTTTGTTTATGCATATATATAAATACATGCATAACTATAGACCAATATACAAATTACCTGCGACAAAAACTGTCATTTTGAAAAAAAATCTATATTTGACCGCATGAAACTTGTCTTAGCGGTTTTGTTGTTGAGTGTGTCGCTTGGCTTTGCCCAACTTGTGCAGAAGAAAAATCCTGCGCCGACAGCGGTCGATTCGATTGACCTTTCAGGCGGTACGAAAAAGCGCCCGCTTGTTTATTCGGATAGCGCTACCCAACGGAACGACAAGGCGGCATCCGATGCCGTATCGGCGATGGATCTTGAATACTCGAATGATTCCCTTACGGGGACGCTCATTGGTATTGGTGCGGAATACGTCGGCCAGACCATGAAGAATATGCTCTCTCCGAATTCTGCCGAGGCAGACGCCGTCGAGCTAGAACGCACAAGGCGTTAGATTATTTAGTTATCCGAAATAATTTTACTTTATTTACAATTCTCTTGTTGCACATTTAATATAAAATGCCTATATTAAGTTGTATGAACAAGAAAAAACTTATTACTCTTCTTTTAGTTGTCGTCGGTATCCTCATGGTGACGTTCTTCGTGAGGGACTGGCTCGTGTTCTACCGCTGTGGTGCTGTCGAACAGTGCCTTATTGAAAGCAGTAACTACCAGAATATCGCCAAGTTCGCGGTTACCGCCATCATGACGGTCGTCGTGTTCTTCATCGGTGGTAATTGCCTTTGTCGGAGGGATCGCAATTTCTTGCAGGCCGGCTTTGCGATGGCCCTGTGTGCAGATTTCTGCCTCAAGATTATGCACAACTATACCCGTTGCTCGAGTTTCCGCAACGACTACACGTTGCTTGGCATCTGCTTCTTCATGGTGGTGCAGGCCCTGTTCATCTACCGCCATACGCGCACGAGCGACACGGACAAGAGTTTCCCGTGGATTCTATGTATCCCGTTCACGGTGATGTTCATTGCGAACGCGCTGCACCTGTTCCGCATTTTCGATGGCCCGACGGTCCCGATTGTCGCTACCTACGGCGCATTCCTCATCTGCTCGCTAATTGTCGCCTGCAAGGTGCCCAAGATGGGGTATTTCCCCGAAAAGAATGCCCGGAACATCAAGCGCGGCATGATCCTGTTCTTCTGCTGCGATGCCTGTGTCGGGATTTCCCTGGCTACGGGCGACAACCATACCGTCCGCGAAATCGTCGCTACGGTCGCAAATAACTTTGTGTGGTACTTCTACACGCCGGCGCTGATCCTGCTCGGCCTCAGCGGCTACAAGGGAAAAGAGTCGGCGTGAGCCTCCTCTTGGTATGGCTTGTGAGGTCTGTGCTTATCCGAGGTATTTTTCGCCGCTTTCCACGCTCTGGTAGATGAGCGTGTTGATGGTCATGGGGCCCACGCCACCCGGAACCGGTGTGTAGGCGCTGGCTACGTCGTCGAGACCCTTCTCGATATCACCGACGCCACCCGGATGGTAGCCGGCGTCCACGACGACGGCGCCCTGCTTGATCCATTCCTTCTTGATGAACTCGGGCTTGCCGACGGCACCCACGAGGATGTCCGCCTGCTTTACGAATTCGGGGAGGTTCTGCGTTTTGCTGTGGCAGATAGTCACGGTGCAGTCGGCGTTCAGGAGCATGAGTGCCATGGGCTTGCCGAGGATGGCGCTACGACCCACGACTACGGCGTGCTTGCCTGCGAGCGGGATATTGTAGGCCTTCAGCAGGCGCATGATGCCGGCGGGAGTCGCGCATCCGTAGGCGGGTTCGCCCATCGCCATGCGGCCAAAGCCGAGACAGGTCACGCCGTCCACGTCCTTGCGGGCGTCGATGGCCTCGAAGGCGGCGCGTTCGTTGATGTGGCGCGGTACCGGGTGCTGCAGCAAAATTCCGTGCACATCGTTGTTGTCATTGAGTTCCTGGATTTTGTTGAGGAGTTCCTCGGTGGTGGTGTTCTTGGGGAGCACCACGCGGATGCTTTCCATGCCCACGCGTGCGCAGGCGTTGCCCTTCATCTTCACGTACGTGGCGCTGGCCGGATCGTCGCCCACCAGGATGGTCGCGAGGATGGGGGTCTTGCCCGTCTTTTCCTTGAGATTCGCCACGCGGGCGCTGAGTTCTTCTTCAGTGGTCTTGGCGAGTGCCTTGCCGTCGAGGATGAGTGCTGACATAATGTCTCCGGAGCGCATATTGCGCGATTGATTCGCCGACAAAGATAAAAAAAAGCCGCAGCAACGGATGCCGCGGGAATTAAAAAGGCTGCTCGGGGACTTATAGCAGAGTGTCGAGTATGGCGGGGATTACGGCGGTCACGATGACCCACGGGTAGGAGAGTGCGCCGCGGAGCCAGCCGGTCGTCTGGAGGGGAACGCGGCGGGCATGGCCGACCCACGCCTTGCGCGAGGCTGCCCTGATGGATGTGTCGAGAGCGCTGGCGATTTCTTCGACAGAAGAATCGAACCGGCTCTTGTTGGCCGAGGCCTTCGACACGATGTCCATGAAACGATGCTCCATAGTTCCTCTCTGTCCTTGGGTAAAAAAATAAAAACATCTTACGCCGTCTGCAACCCTTTTTGTTTACAGAAGTTTACATTACGGGTTTTGCGTGAAATGCGTCACTGGATTTCAAAGTGTGCAATTTTTGCAGGAAATGGCAGTTTTTGCATAATTTATTCGAAAAAAGGCAATTGCGGCTGACCGAGGTGGTCTTTTTGGGGCAAAAATCCTATTTTTGTCAAAGTGCCCCAGGTCACACGAAAAATGAGGTTTTTTCTATGAAGTTTACTTATATTGCGCTCGCCGCTGTCTCTTGCACTGCCTTGGTTGCCTGTGGCGGGAACAAGAACGCCACTCCTGCGACCGACCCGACCCCAGCCCCGGCGCCCGCCGCGGTGTCTGATTCCGGGAAGGTTTCCCTGGACAGTGCGGTCGACCGTTACAGCTATGCGCTCGGCATGGACCTGGGCAAGGCAATCGCGAACATCAGCGTGCCGCTCAAGCTTGACGTCATCATCTCGGCCATCAGGGACGAGGTGGATTCGGGCCGCACCGTGCTTATGACGGATTCCGCTTCCGAGGTTGCCCTGCAGGACTTGCTCCTGAAGATGCAGCAGAAGAAGGAAGCCGACGAGAAGGCCGCCGCGAAGAAGGCGCTTGACGAACAGGCTGCGTTCCTCGCCAAGAACATCACGGATTCTACCGTGAAGGTCACGACGAAGGGCGTGCAGTACAAGGTTATCAAGGACGGTGCGGGTGCTATGCCCAAGGTGGGCGACAAGGTGCAGGTGCACTACATCGGTTCCCTCCTCGACGGTACCGAGTTCGACAACAGCGTGAAGCGCGGCGAACCGCTGGAATTCCCGGTGAGTGCCGTCATCGAAGGCTGGCAGGACCTGCTCCAGGTGATGAAGGAAGGCATGAAGGTCAAGGCCTGGATCCCGAGTGCCCTTGCCTACGGCGAGGCCGGCGTGCCGCCGATGATTCCGGCGAATGCGCTCCTCGTGTTCGAAGTCGAACTCCTGAAGGTCTATACCGAGACTCCGGCAGTGGATACCACCGCCGTGGCGCCTGCCGCCCCGGCAGATGCAGCCAAGACGGGCGAGGTCACTTCTGTTGAACCTGCTGCTCCGGAAACCGCGAAGCCTGCCGAACCTGCCAAGCCCGCAAAGGAAGAAAAGAAGCCTGCGAAGGGCAAGAAGAAGTAATCCTTAAAGTGTAAGGACTAGTTTTTTGCAGAACGGCGCCCCAGGGGTGCCGTTTTTTATTAAGTTTTGTACCATGAACAAGTCTGCGTCTGATTTTTACTCTCAGCACTTCGAAGTCGCCGGGTTCATCCGGGAAGTCTTCGGTTACATGGACCGGTTCAAGGGCCAGCTCTTCATTTTGAAGATTGACGACAGCCTTATGGACCACCCCCTGTTCCCGGTGCTCATGCGAGATATCGCCCTGTTGCACAAGGCGGGTATCCGCATTATTATCGTGCCCGGGACGCGTAAGAGTATCGACGCACAGCTCAAGGCTTGGGAAATCGAGTCCAAGTTCCACGATGGCGTGCGGCTTACGAGCGAAGAGGCCCTGCCCCTCATAGAGCAGGCGTCTCTGGGCGTTGCCCAGCGCATCATGAGCCACCTCACGGCGAGCGGCCTGAGCGGTATCCAGGGCAACTGGGTGCTGGCGCGGAGCCTCGGCGTCATCGACGGCGTGGACTACATGAGGACGGGCCGGATCGAAAGGATCCAGCGTGATATCCTCGACCAGCTTTTGAACGAAAAGTTTGTGCCTATCATTCCGCCGATTGGCTGGAACAAGCTCGGGCATGCCTACAACATCAGCTCCACCGAACTTGCGACCGAAATCTGCAAGTACATGAAGGTGGGCAAGCTGTTCTTCATTGGTAACGAGAACGGTATCAAGCTCAAGGGGCTTGTGACCGGCAAGAACACCAAGTACCTGGAACCCACCGAGTCGGGCGTGATTTCGGCTTTGGACGTGGACCAGGCAAAGGAACTGTTGGAACTCAATTCCGACGTGTTGAACTTTGCGCAGATGGACTACCTGATGAACGCCATCCATGCTTGCGAGGCGGGCGCGAACCGTGTCCACTTGCTGAGCGGTGAATTCCAGGGTAGCGTGCTGCAGGAAGTCTTCAGTGCACGCGGTGACGGTACCATGGTGTACGCGAACCAGTACTCGAGTATCAGGCCCGCGAACATCGAAGATATTCCGGATATCCTCCGGATTATGCAGGACTACATCGCGAAGGGCTACCTGGTGCCGCGTACGCAGGAAAGCATTTCCGAAAAGCTCAAGGACTACGTGGTGTACAGCATCGACAACAGCATTCACGGTTGCGGTGCGTTGCACGCCTTCGAAGACGGCATGGCCGAAATTGCGGGCATTGCCGTGGGTGCGAACTACCGCAAGTCGGGAATTGGCGACGCCATCGTGCGGCACCTGATTTCGATTGGCCAGATGAAGGGCTACAAGAAATTGTTCCTGCTCACGACGCAGGCACTCGACTGGTTCTACCCGTTCGGATTCGAAGACGGGACGGTCGAGGACTTGCCCAAGAGCAAGCGGGACAACTACAACCAGAAGCGCAACTCGCGTATCCTGGTGTTGCCGCTGGAAAAGTAGTATGAACACACTCGAAGCAATACGCACACGTCGCAGTACCCGTAAGTTCAAGGCACAGCCTGTTGAACTCGAGAAGTTGAAGCAGATTGTCGAGGCGGGCCAGTTCGGGCCTACCGGCGGCAACGCGCAGAGCAACCACTTCTTCGTGATTTCGGATGCTTCGGTGATTGCGAAGCTCAAGGAACTCGTGCAGTCCGCCTTTGCCGCGATGGAACTCCGCGAAGACCTGTACAAGAGCCTCAAGAATTCCATCACGCTCGCCCGCAAGGGCAGCTACTCGTTCTGCTATACGGCTCCCGTGCTGATCGTGGTCGCGAACAGGAAGGAATACGGCAACAACATGGCCGATGTCGCCTGCGCTGTGGAGAACATGATGCTTGCGGCGAACGAACTCGACCTGGGCAGTTGCTACATCAACCAGCTCAAGTGGCTGAACGAAGACCCGACGCTCCTCGAATACCTGCGCGGTTTTGGCTTGCGTGAGGACGAGCGCGTGTACGCCTCCGTTGCCATCGGCTACGCCGACACCGAGAGTGGCCTCCCGAACCGCGCGGAATCCCCGCGCGTCGGCAACGAAGTCGTGTTCGTGTAATTAGTGCCGGGCTATTTCCCGAGCATTTCTTTCACTTTCTTCTTGACTTCTGTCAAGTCGCTGCTCGTGAGTACCGGGATAAGCGAGTTTATTTCTTCGATGGGCTTGTCCCACCAGCGCCATTCGAGCATCAGGTTCGTGAGTTCTTCGTCGAAGCGCTTGCGTATAAACTGCGCCGGGTTGCCCGCGACAATCGTGTAGGGCTCCACGTCGCTACCGACGACGCTGTTTGCGCCGATGATTGCACCGTCGCCGATATGCACTCCGGGGAGTATCGTTACGTTCTGGCCAATCCACACGTCGTTCCCGATAACGGTATCGCCCTTGAACGGTAAATCGCTTTTTGCAGGCGCCTTCATGTCCCAGCCTGTGAGCGTGTAGAACGGGAATGTTGATGCCGCATTCATCTGGTGGTTTGCCCCGTTCATCACGAACTCCACTCCCGCCGCAATCTGGCAGAATTTGCCGATAACCAGCTTGTCGTTGTTCCACGGATATAGGTGAGTCACGTGGCTCTCGAATTCGCTGTCGGCAATGTAGGTGAAGTCGCCCACGACTATATTCGGGTTCTTGAGCGTCGGCTTCACGTAGATTTCCTTGTCGTAGCCCGCAATCGGGTGTACTGCCGTCGGGTCGGGAATGTTTTGCGGCGTTGTCATGGTATCAAAATACATTATTTGCGAACGTGGTTGACATCTTGTCAACGGAAAAAGTGCCGGAAGGGTGCCCGCGGGCCATAAATCCATATATATTTCAGGTGTTGTTTGAAATGGGGGTGCCTTTGGCATCCTAAAGGGATGTTATGTCTAAAAATAAACTCTGGACTGCGGCGGTGGCCGCTTCCTTCTCCGTGGCGTCGCTTGCTGTGCTCGCGAATGCCGAAACGCTCCCGACTGCGGGCGAAATGTTCAACAAGATGGGCTTCGGCATCAACATCGGCAACACGATGGAAGTTCCGGGTAACCCGACGGGTTGGGGAAACAAGTTCCCGACAGAGGCCTACATCGATTCGGTGAAGGCGGCGGGGTTCAGCACCATACGCATTCCCTGCGCCTGGGACAGCCACGCGAGTAACGGCGTCATCAACGAAAGCTGGATGGACTCGGTGCAGACGGTGGTGGACATGTGCATGCGCGCAGGCCTCGTGACGGTCCTGAACATCCACTGGGATGGCGGCTGGCTCGAAGAGAACCTGAAGGACGAAAAGAAGGACGAGGTGAACGCGAAGCAGAAGGCCTACTGGACGCAGATTGCGACGCGGTTCAAGGACTATAACGAGAACCTGCTCTTTGCGAGCGCGAACGAGCCTGCGACAACCGATGATAACTACAAGCATGAGACGGAAATCCTGATGGTATACCACCAGACATTCGTGGATGCAGTGCGCGCTACGGGCGGGAACAACGCGAGCCGTACGCTCGTAATTCAGGGGCCTTCCACGAGTATCGACCGCACGACCGAGGTGATGCCGGTTTCTAAACTCCCGAAGGACGTGATTGAAAACCGCCTGATGGTCGAGGTGCATTTTTATGACCCGTACACCTACACACTCTTGAACGATATTGTTGACTGGGGCGCGCAAGTTTATCCGCAATACTACTGGGGCGACGACCTCGCGACTGGTGCAGACATCGTGCACAACTGCGGTTACAACGCCTGGGCGGGCGCCATGGGCGACAAGTGCACCAGCGCACAGATTCAGGACCAGTTCGGCAAGATGAAGACGAACTTTGTGGACAAGGGCGTGCCTGTGATTATCGGCGAGTTCGGCGCGAACGACCGCGTGGGCGTGCTGACGGGCGACAACTACGCGAAGCACCGCAAGGGTCGCCTTGCCTATTACGATGCCGTGATGAAACTCGCGAAACAGAACAAGGTGGTGCCTATCGCCTGGGATACCGGTCACGAGGGCGAAAACAACATGACCATTATCCGCAGGCAGTCCGCGCCGGACGGCTCCGTGTTCGACATGGACGTGCTGAAGATTATGCGTAGCGCCTACGGGCTCGGCGACTACGTGAATAACGGCATCACGCATGTGGAAGGGTTTGACGGCGGCACGACGAAGATTGCAACCGGCGCACAGCTGGGCGAGCGTCTTGGAAAGCGGGTGGGCAGTCTTGCGAACCTGGGGATTGTCCGCATGGGCAACCGCCTTGAATCTGCGGGTGAAATTAGGCTGTTCAACGTGAACGGCACGCTTGTCCGCAAGGCGGTAAACAGCATGTCTCTCGAAAATCTCCCGCTTGGCATCTACATAGCCAAGGGCGTTGACGCCTCGGTGAAGGTCAATATCCAGTAGGTGATTATTTGGCCCGGCGTTGTGCCGGGCTTTTCCTTTTCTATCTTTGTGTACATGATGGATATGCAAAAGATGGCTGCCGGCTTTCGGATGATTCTGGAAGGCATGGGCGAAAATCCGGACCGCGAAGGTCTTGTCGATACGCCGAAGCGCGTCGCGAAAATGTATGCTGAACTCATGACGGGCCTTTCGGGCGAAACCCGCGCCGAAGATATCTTGAAGACGCGTTTCCATGAAAAATATGACGAGATGATTGTCGTCCCGAACATTGAGTTTGCGAGCATGTGCGAACATCATTTTCTGCCGTTTACGGGCAAGGCGCACGTGGCCTACATTCCGGGCGACTGCGTCGTGGGGCTTTCCAAGATTCCGCGTGTTGTGGAATACTATGCGCGCTTCCCGCAAATCCAGGAACGCATGACCCGCCAGATTGCGGAACTCATCCAGAAGGAATTGAACCCGAGGGGTGTCGCCGTGGTGCTCGAGGCGTCGCACATGTGCATGACGATGCGCGGCGTGAAAAAACCGGGCGCTACGATGGTCACGACCCAGCTTCTGGGCCGATTCAAGACCGACGAGAAGACCCGCGCGGAATTCATGGCGACCATCAATTCCTCGAAAAAGTAAATTTAATGGTGTAACCGGAGATTTGTTGTATGAACGCTGCTATTCTTACCAATGAGTTTCCGCCGGAAATTTACGGCGGCGCTGGCATCCATGTGAAGTTCTTGACGCAGGAACTTGCAAAGCTCTGCCATGTCGAGGCACGTTGCTTTGGCGACCAGGATGTCGACGAGGACAATATTCGCGCCATCGGTTTTTCGCGCAAGCTGGGCCTTGACCCTAAGGACGACCGCTTCCAGAAAATTTTCAAGCCGCTCGATATCAATATCCAGTGGGCTGCCGAACTCGACGACATCGACATCATTCACTGTCATACCTGGTACAGCCACTTTGGCGGCGTGCTGGCGAGCAGGCTTCTGCAGTGCCCGCTGATCCTCACGACGCATTCGCTGGAACCGCACCGCCCGTGGAAGGCGGAACAGCTCGGCGACGGCGGCTATGCGATGAGCTGCTGGATTGAACGCACTGCCTACGAGGCTGCCGACGGCGTGATTGCAGTGAGCCAAGGCATGAAGCGCGACGTGATGAAGCTTTACGGCGTGCCCGAGGACCGCGTGAAGGTTATCTACAACGGTATCGATCCGGACTTTTACGCGCCGACATTCGACGAAAACATTTTGACAAAGTGGGGCGTGGACCCGAAGCGCCCCTACGTGCTTTTCGTGGGCCGCATTACGCGCCAGAAGGGAATCAGCCAGCTGATCCAGGCGATTCCGCAAATCGACAAGAGTGCCCAGGTGGTGCTCTGCGCCGGCGCCCCCGACACGGTTGAACTTGCCGATGAATGCAAGTCGCTTATCGAGAAGGTCCAGGCCACCCGCGATGGCGTGGTGTGGATTCAGGAGGCTGTACCGCATGAGGAACTGCGCGTGCTCTACAGCCATGCGACCGTGTTTGCCACGCCCTCGCTCTACGAACCGTTCGGCATCATCAACCTCGAAGCGATGAGCTGCGGTACTCCGGTGGTGGGTTCTGCGGTGGGCGGAATTCCCGAGATTATCGTGGACGGCGAGACCGGATTCCTGGTGCCGCTCAAGGCCAAGTCCGAGACGGATTTTGAGCCGGCCGACCCGAAGGCCTTTCAGACCGACTTTGCGAACAAGTTAAACAAGATTCTAGAAAATCCGGAACTTGCCAAGAAGATGGGCGAAGTGAGCCGCAAGCGCGCCATTGACGTGTTTAGCTGGAAGTCCATTGCCAAGCAGACGTACGACTTCTACCAGGAATGCATTGAACGCTACAAGCGCGAAGGCAAGCGGTAGATAGCCGCGACTGTCATTCTGGAGAGGGATTTTTACAAAAAAGAAGGAGAATAGCATGAATAATTTTAAGATTCTGGCAATATCGCTTGTCGTTGTAGCGACGGCGGCTTTTGCTGCGCCCAAGGTGTGGACGGGCAAACTAGCCGAAGGCTTTGACGGCGGTACCGGCAAGCAAGACGACCCGTATTTGGTTTCGACCGCAGAGCAGTTCGCCTTGATGGCCGCCAGGGGTGATTCCGCCACTTTCTACAAACTGACCGAAGACATTATCCTGAATGAGGGCGATGCCTCGGAATGGGCGGAAAATCCGCCGGCAAACAAGTGGACCGCCTATGGTTCGCTGGAAAACCCGGTTCTCATATTTATCGATGGTGACTCGCACAAGGTGAGTGGCCTGTATGTGAATTCGACCGACACGCTACAGGGATTGTTTGGCGCCTTTAACGGGACCATTCGTAATCTGAATCTGGTGAATGGCTACGTAAAGGGAGGCGACCTTACGGGAGCCCTGGCTGGCGTGTATTATTGCAACATCTACAAAACTTATGGTTACGATATTTGCGGATTCGTGCACGACACGGTCGATGTCTACGTGGAAGGGGGCGACATGGTAGGCGGTGTTGCGGGTGTGATAGGCAACGTGAGACGCACGGACCCCATATTCGGCACGATGAATACCGAATGGCTTTACACTGCAAGCCGTGTATCGCGTTTTACCAACTATCACGATGTCGTCTTTAAAGGAACCACGGTCGGAAATCGTATTGTAGGCGGCCTTTTCGGGTTATACACAGGAAGTGAAAATGGAGTCTACGCGGACATGCTTGTCAATCATGGGGATGTTTCCGGAAAGAGTTTCGTGGGAGGGGTGATGGGCATGAACTTTGTCAGCACGTCCTGTTACAGCATGGTATGGGAAACAAAGAATTTCGGCTCTGTCAGGGGTGATTCTGCTGTTGGCGGTGTAATCGGTATGTTTAGGACGGAGAGTCTGGGTAAGGAGCCGGTCAGTTTCGGCTTGAATAATGGAGGCCTTTTCAATTTTGGCGATGTGACCGGGGGCGTCAAGGTTGGGGGCGTTGTCGGCGCAATGGCGCAGAGCACGAAATATGCCAAGCTTCGCCACAGCTACAATGCAGGAACCGTTACCGGGACAAATCTTGTCGGGGGAGTCTATGGAACAGCCGAGTGCTTTCGCGATAACTCCTGCAAAGATGACGTTTTGACCGAGCCTGCTGTTGCATGCCTCAATTTTGGTGCAGTCGTCAACGCCGGAGACACGCTTTCGAAAAAGAAGTCTATAGAAGAAGCCAACGCCATGCTTTCTCCGATGGATTACAACTTCGTTGCCGATGAAAAAGGAAGCGGCGAAAATCTCGGTTACCCGTTATACATTCCCACGCACAAGGAGCTTGTCTTGCCCGAAGGTTCGGGAACGAAGGACGACCCCTACCTCATCGCCAGCGAAAAGGACCTGTTTGGTTTCGAGGTCTTGTTTAGGCAGGAATCGGATTTCTTGCGCCTGGACACGCTCTATTTCAAGCAGACCGCCGACATCGCCTGGTCTGGCAAATACGGGAAATGGTTCGTCGATTCCCTGTTCAGGGTCGATTACAACGGATTGAATCATACGATTTCGGGCATAAAGGTTGACCGTCCCGGTGAATATAGGGTTGGCTTTGCACGCTTGATTACCTCCTTCAGAATTTACAACTTGACCTTGAAGGATTTCGAAGTTGTTGGCGGCAATAATGTCGGCATGCTGGGCGGAGGTATGTTCAAAGGCTACTTGCACAATGTGCGTCTATATGGAACCGTCAGTGGGGATTCCATTGTAGGTGGAATCGCAGGCTATACCGGGAACGTGTCTTTTACAAATATTCAAGACTTTGCGGACGTGACCGGCAAATCTGTGGTCGGGGGCGTGGCCGGTAATGGATACACTTCGGATCTTTCATGCTCCGCCGTCCACTCCCATGTTGTCGGCGATAGTGTTGTTGGTGGACTTTACGGATTGACCGATACCCCGAGATTTATGACGCTCTTCAATGTCTATATGGCTGGCGATGTCGAAGCTAGGGTCAGGGGTGATATGCTTGTGAACGATTCGCTGGCAAAGAATTCCGAGGCTCCCAAGAAAGTTTACCACAAGAAGAGCGAACTTGGAGAATCTTACTGGGGAACTGCCCTGGACGATGAATTCATGAAGTCGGATGCCTTCCTCGATTCCTTGCCGCTAACCTTCGTAAAGGATACGGCCGCAAACAGCAAGGGGTATCCGGTTCCGTACCTGTATAAGGGCCTCGGCAGTGAGGAATCCCCATACCTTATCGAAAATGCAGATGACCTGACCGTTCTTGACATGCGCCTTTCTCGCGGAAACATAACGGCTGCAAATACATTGGATTTCAGGGATTACCTTGCCTCGAGCCATCTCAAGCTGACTGCGGATATCGACATGAAGAAAAACGAGAAGTATGGATGGGAGGCGATAACCCGTTTCGATGGCTACCTGGATGGCGACTTCCATGCCGTGAGCAACATGAAGGTTGTCGCGGAAGATACCATCGCGGCCTTTTTCCATACTCTTAACGGAAGTGTCAAGAATATGGGAATCGAAAATTCCGTGTTCCAGGGTAAAGGCGCTGCTGCCTTTGCGTTTTTTTTTGAAGGCCAGATGGAAAAGTGCTGGAACGGCAACAGCAAGGTCACGGCGAAAAAACTCTCTGCGGGTGGCCTGATTGGCGTTATCGATCTTGACGAATCTTCGTCTAAGGCCATCCGCGGCGTCCCGCGCATAGACAGGGTTTACAACACCGGGAATGTAAGCAGTACAGACGATGCTGCTGGCGGAATTGTCGGGACTATTTATATAGACTCGTATTCCCAAATCGACACAAGTCAATACCTGATAAGCAATGTCTACAATCGCGGGGACCTTCCATCTGGCAGCGGAGTAGGAACCATCTATGGAAATCTCCGTGAACGCAAAGTGACGGGAAACTGGCGGTTCCTTTCAAGTGCTTACGGGACAAACTCGTTAGCCTGTATCTCCAGTGGAAGCGCATCGCTCCGCCAGGAAATAGTCAACTCCTACAATGTATACAATGAGGGTTGTATAGAGATCAGTTATGAATATCGCCCGAAGGGAAGCGTCTTGGAAGCTGATTCCATGAAAACGTCCTGGTTTGTAGATACTCTGGGCGCCGCGTTCGAAATGGACAAGGCCTACGTGAACGACGGTTTTCCGATTCTTAAGGGGTTGAGTCCTAAGTCCAGGGATACCTTGACAACGCATGTCGATGTTGCAAAAATCCGCCACGACATGCCTGCGCTCCGCGTGACGGCTACGGGCCGCGATTTGAATGTTTCGGGACTTGTGCCCGGCACGATGGTGAAACTCTACGACATCTCGGGCGCTCTGTTGCAGACGACCCGTGCGACAGGCAATTCGATGCTCCTGCCCGTTCGCAGGGCGGGGCTGTTCATTGTCCGTAATGAAGGGAAAACCCGGACCGTCAAGGTGAAATAGGGATTATTTCCCCCAGGGGCTCTTTTTGCCGAAGCGGGTCTTCTTCTTGGGCCCGTAATTGAACGCGGGGTCCTTTGCCCTGCGCTGGCGTTCGGCGCGTTCTTCGCGCTCCCTGCGGAACTTTTCGCGTTCTTCCTCGGTCCAGCGGGGCTTTTCCTTTTTCGGGATGAGCGCATTGGCGCGCTCGCTGCGCATGTGCTGTTCGCGCTCGCGGTAATCGGCGTTGCTTTCGCGTTCCTTGCTGGGGAAGAACTCCTTTCCTTCCGCCTTCGCGCTACGGCTCAATAGCAGGCGCCCGATTTTGCCCAATTTCAGGCGTTCCAAGGTTGCGCGAATTTGCGGGCGGTTCTCCGGGATATACCAGAAGAAGAACTGCCTCTGGCTCTTTTTTTGCTCGGGTGTCTTTGCCACGTAAAGCGGCTTTCCGTCGGGCGTGAGTTCGCTGTAGAACATCTCGGTCGCAATCGTCATCGGCGTGGGGGTGAAATCTTGCACCTGCTCCAGCTGGAATCCGAGTTGCTTTGTCTCGAGGGCGAGTTCCGCCATGTCGGCTTCGGTACACCCGGGGTGGCTACTGATAAAGTAAGGTATTATCTGCTGGCGCTTGCCGATGCGCTTGCATTCGTCGTCGAAGAATTCCTTGAACTTGTGGAACAGCGTAAAGCTCGGCTTGCGCATGAGTTTCAGGACTTCGTCGCTCGTGTGTTCCGGTGCGACCTTCAGGCGTCCGCTTACATGGTAGTCGATAAGTTCGCGGGCGTATTCCTCGTGGTCCTTGCGCAGTTCCTCGTCGCTTGTCTCCTGCAGCAACATGTCGTAACGCACGCCACTCCCGATGAACAGGTGCTTCACCTTCGGGTGGTTGCGCACTTCGCGGTAGAGCTCAAGGATTTCCTTGTGGTGCGTGTCCATGTTGTCGCAAATCTTGGGCGTGAGGCAACTGGCTCGTGCGCACTTTTGGCAACGGCTCGGGTCGCGGCCACGCATGTTGTACATGTTGGCGCTAGGGCCGCCCAAGTCCGTGATGGTGCCGGCAAAGCCGTCCATCTTGGTAATCAAATCGACTTCGCGTAAAATGCTTTCGCGGCTGCGGCTCGCGATAAACTTTCCCTGGTGTGCGTTGATGGCGCAGAAACTGCACCCGCCAAAACACCCGCGGTGCGTATTGATACTGAACTTGATCATGTCGAACGCGGGCACGTTTCCGCGTTTTTTGTAGCGCGGGTGCGGTTCGCGTGCGTACGGGTATTCAAAACTTTCGTCGAGCTCGCCGTATTCGAGCGGCGGGTACGCGGGGTTGATGACGATGGTCTGTTCCGCGACATCCTGCAGAATGCGACGCTGGAACCACTTGTTGCATTCGATGTCCACCTTGCGGCAGTTTTCCATCTGCGTGCGCTTGCTTGCGAGGCATTCCTCGTAGCTTGCGAGGCGCAAGTCTTCCCACTGGTTGCTCTTCGGGACGTTCCCCTTGGGTGCTAAGTAGGCCGTCTGCGGTATGGAATGCAGGCTCGAGAACGGTACACCCTTCTTCAAAAGGCGCACCATCTCTTTCAGTGGCTTTTCGCCCATGCCGTAGACGAGGAGGTCGGCCTGCGTGTCGAACAGAATGCTCGGCTTTAATCTGTCGCTCCAGTAGTCGTAATGTGTCACGCGGCGCAGGCTCGATTCCAGCCCGCCAATCATCAGCGGCACATCGGGGTAGAGCTGCTTCAGGATTTTTGCGTAAGTGTACGTCGCGTAGTCGGGGCGGAAACCCGCCTTGTTGCCGGGCGTGAAGGCATCGTCGCTGCGCAGGCGTTTTGCGGCGGTGTAGTGGTTCACCATGCTGTCCATGCCGCTACTGATCGCGAAGAACATTCGCGGGCGCCCGAGCTTCTTGAAATCGCGTAAGTCGTCGCGCCAGTTGGGCTGCGGCAAAATCGCGACCCGTAAACCTTCGTGTTCAAAGAGCCTTGCCACCACGGCGTGCCCGAAGCACGGGTGGTCCACATAGGCGTCGGCGCTGATGATGATTACGTCCACGTAATCCCAGCCGAGTTCGTCTAGGTCTTCCTTGCATATGGGGAGGAATCGCGGATCGTACATGGGGCAAAATTTAGTAAATAGCGGTTGCCCTCGGCGGGCGATACCCTTCCATATGAAACAGGGTGTTTCATAAAATATAGGAAAATGGATAAATGTTTGAAAATATTCGCGAAATTGTTGAAATTTTGCAAATAATGTTTCATGGAAAACGTATATTTATCCATGAACAATGAAGCCGATAACGGAATACGAAGATTACCGCGCTTATCTGCGGGATTTCTACGAGGAACGGAAGAAGACTTCTGTTTTCTCGTGGCGCGAGTTCGCGAAGCTTGCGGGTTTTTCGTCGTCGGGATACCTTAAGCTCGTTTGTGACGGAAAGACCAGGCTCTCCAAGACGGGGGCCATCAAGGTCGCTCCGGCGATGGGGCTCGCAGGGTTCCAGGCGGAATATTTCTGCCTAATGGTGGAATTCTGCGATGCGCCGGATGACAAAGTCCGCATGAACGCTTATTCCCGGATGCGGGCCCTGGCGAAGGAGAACGGGGTCCGCATCTTGGGAACTGAGGCCTTTAGCTATTTCACTTCGTGGGTGAACCCGGTGGTCCGTGAGCTTGCACCGGTCATGGCTGGCGCGAAGCCTTCGGATATCGGGAAAATGTGCGTGCCCGAGGTCAGTGCCGGGGAGGTGCGCAACTCGCTTGAACTCATGGTGCGCATGGGCTTGCTCGAACGCAGGCCCGATGGCAGTTACGTGCAGACGGACAAGGGTGTTTCTGGAAAATCTACGGCGATTCCCTCGGCGGTGCGTACCATGCAGAAGCAGTATGCCTACCTTGCCGCCGATGCGGTCGACTCGTTCCCGCCCGAATCCCGACATATTTCCGGATTGACTGTGGGTATTGATGCCCGCGCCTTTGAACGACTCCTTGTCGAGCTACATGAATTTCGCCGTAAAATAGCCTCCATTGTCTCCGATGTCGAAAACTACGACCGCGTATATCGATTAAATTTACATCTGTTCCCTCTTAGCAACCCCATTGGAGAAAAAGATGTATAGCGAGAAGTTTGTCCAGAATAAAGCATCTTTGTTCGGCATGTTGGTCACCCTGTGCCTCGTTCTCTCCGGTTGCGTCGGCTTTACCGAGGACTGGTTTACCTGCAGCGATGCCGATGCCGCCATATCGGGCCATACCGAAGAGGCTCCTAAAATAGACAGCCCCGATTCCTTTAGTGCGTTGCAGAAAATGATTGCGGGCTCGTTGCAGGTTGATTCTGCCTCGAACACGCTTATGATGATTGTTGATTTTCGGGATACATGTGTTGAATCCGGATCGTCGTTTGCACTGGGCTTGGATGATACCTTCCCGGATACCTTGATAGCGGAATTCGGTATCGAAGACTACAACTTGGTGCTTTCGCCAGTGTCGAAGGTCTATCGGATTGTCTTTGCGGACGGAGAGGACTATAAATTGTATGCTATCTGGCGCCAGCTGTATTTCGATACTTATCCTGCATACTGGAAGTTCGATGAAGACAGGTTCGAAATCCGGATACTGGGAAATTTCAATTCCTGCCCCGTTTACAGGAACTGATTAGAACAGTCGTAAAAAAAAGGAAGGAGAAAAATGAGGAAGGGAGTATTGTCTGTTTTTATATTGGTATTAGTTTGTCTGCCATTGCTGGTCGGCGCTGCTGAAAAAAAGGACAACGGTCCTTTTGATGTTGGTGTCCGCCTGGGAGCGCAGATTTCAAACCTTCATACTGACGCGCAATGGGGCCCGTATCCCGATATATCGGGGCCGGGCGGAGTGCTTTCGGTTGATTTCTCGCATGGGTTTACGGATAACTTTTACCTGCATACGGCGCTAGGGTTGGACTTCCGTACATACTCCACATATGTCGAGATGAGCATCGCTTGCGATGGAGATTGTGGTGGAGCATGGGAAGGTGACGAGATATATTCCTACCTCTACCTAGAAGTTCCCGTAATGGCGCAGTGGCGCACGTCGGTGCTGTTTGTCGAGGCGGGGCCGGTTGTCGACGTGATGCTCTTCTCCGACAAGGAACATGTCGTACCGGAGAGGTATCGCGGCCAGAGTGATGGCTGTTACGAGGACAAGCGCTTCGGTGCTGGTGTCGTCGCGGGTGTCGGTCATGTGTTCGGTTTTGGCCTTTCGATAGATGCGCGCGTGTCGTTCCAGTTTACGGATGTGGTGTCCGGCGACAAAAAATGCCTCACGGCGCATTCCGAGGAATCCCAATTACAGATGGACGTGGAGACGGGTGAGGCAACGGTCACGAAACTCTGGGAATCCGACGAGTACATGGGCGGATCCTACTACAAGGTGCTGAAATACCAGATTGGTATCGGGTACTGGTTCTAGGGCGTGCTGCCCTCGTTTTTCTTGGCTTCCCGCTCTTCGGCTTCGCGCTTTGAGTACGCGCAGCCGCAGTAGTTTTGACGGTAGAGGTTGTATTCGGCAGAGAGTTCTATGGAACGCTTGTTTCCGCCCTTGCGCTTGAAGTCGCTGGGGAGCGCCTTGACGCCGTAGATTTCGCCCTGTTCCTTGGCCACCACGTTTAGCACCTGTTCGTCTTTCTTGGGGCTGATGGTGAGCGTGGTGGTGAAGTAGTCGAATCCCATTTCCTTCGCGAGTTTTGCCGTTTCGCCGAGACGCAGTTCAAAACACTTGCGGCAGCGCTTGCCGCCTTCCTTCTCTTCTTCGAGCCCGCGCGCGATGTCGTAGAACTTCTTGGGGTCGTATTCGCCCTCGATAAATTTCACCGGATACTTTGTCTTGAATGTAGAGACGAAACGCTTGATTTCGGCGACGCGGTGGGCGTATTCCTCGGAAGGGGCGATATTCGGGTTGTAGTAGAAAATCGTGATGTGGAAGAACTGCGAGAGGTACTCGATGCAGTAGGTGCTGCAGGGCCCGCAGCAGGCGTGCATTAGGAGCGTAGGGACAATTCCCTTGCGCTGGTTCCAGCGGATGATGTAGCCGAGGTCGCGCTGGTAGTTGTGATAGGCTTCGCCCATAAATCTAGTCCTAGGTTCTCTCGTCTAGAAATCGAGTGTGCCGAATGCCGTTATCCAGAAGCAGATCGTGGCGACGACGGCGAAGCTGCCCATGACCATGCGTTCCCTGTAGGCCGTGCTGAACAGGACTGTCGCTGTGTAGAACGTAAGGTAGACCGCGAAGAAGAACGCGAGGATGCGCGTAATCATGAACGGGATAATCTCGGGGACGATGTGGCCTGCGCTGAGGAGTACGAACATCGCGAAAAACTGCATGCAGATGGGAATGATGAACGCCTTGCGCGCTTCCTTGGGAACCACCTTGTTACGACCGTTCATGGCGTACAGGCCGAGTGGGGCGCCGAATGCGAGAGCCACGTTCAGGGCGATGGACGGCAAGAAGAAAATGGCTCCGATGATGGTCGCGATAGTCATGGCGTAAAGATAAAAAATAACCCCCTCAGGTAAAGGAGGAGACCTGAAGGGGTTTGGGAGTGTTTGGGTATCTATAAGATACCTATTTGCAGGGGCTTGGGCGGGGAAAATCGTGATATTCTTGTTTACACGTGTGAACAATTCTGTGTACGGAATATGGCGATTTTTGCTCAAAATCGGCAATTTTGACCGATTTAGAAGAAAAATCCGGCGGTTACCTGTGCATGGGTGGGGTGAAAGTTCGAGGTTTCCGTGCGCTGGAAGGCTGCCGTGAGGGCGAATTCGAGGAAGTCCCCGTAGATGCGGGTCTCGGTGCGGACTTGGAGCTTTTTCTGGGGGCTTGCTTCCGGCGCGACGAGAGCGATGCGGTAGCTGTTCCTGCGGCTGCCCGCGTTTTTTTGGCCGCTTTTCCTTGCGAGAATCTCGTCTAGTTCGGCGGCGATTTCGAGACGCGGCGCCTGCCAGGAATTGCCGGAGCGCTCGTGCCGGGTGCGCGCCCCGCCGGTAAACGTTGCGGTTTTTTGCCCGAAGGCATGCGAGGAGGCTATCTTGGCCTGGTATACGGTCTGGTCGCAGTCGCTTGCCGCTTCGATGCATGTGACTTTTATGGCGGGGCGAGCAATTTCCGGCCCGCCGGAAATGTCGATGGAGAATCTTCCGGAGATACTGTCGGAACGGAGCGGCCTCGTGGCCCTCGCGCTCACTGTTGCCTTCGTGTTGAGGAAATCTTTTGCGTGCAGGGTTAAGTTCTGCGTCGACCAGAAACTGTTCTTGAGGATGCTTGTGCTCAGGCGGGCCGGGGCCGGGATGGAATCTCCGTGGATATAGCCTGTCGTACTCCACGAGAAGGCGGAAGTGTTCCTGGTGCGGAAGGAGAATCGCACCAGCGGGGAAGATTGCCCGGCCTGGTACCATGCGGTGATTCTTCCGGAGGGGACTGTGAGCGTGAGGCTCCCCGATGGTGAATCCGTGCTTGCCGAGTCTCCCTTGCTGTACCAGATTGCCGCCTGTGCCGTAAACTTGGAAAACGGGCCTGCCGTAATCCCTGCGTATGTTACTTTGGATGTATCGAACGCTGCGGAAAGCCTGAATTTTCCGAGGGAATAGGAGATGGCGGTGCCCCAGAAGGTATCGAGCGGTATTTCGGAATGCAGTTCTCGTGAGGAGACCTGCCCGAAGTGCGCCTCGCCCCGCTTGCTCCTGTAGGTGAGGAGTTCCTGCGTACCGAGCCTGAGGGTGAGTCTGCGGAATGCAAGCTCGAGTTCCTTGCGGTGGCTCGAGACTGCTCCTGTGGAATCGAGCCGGAGTTTCGTTGTGTAGTGCCCGTGGTAGAACTTGCGTACGGAATCGGGCATGGGTATGGCCGGATCCCCGCAGGGCTCGTCGGAGTAGATTTCGGCAAGTGCGCATGCTTCCCGCATGTTGCCTTCGTCCATCAGCGAAATAATCTCGTTCGCCTCTTCGGGTGCGATTAAACCGTCGTCCCACCATTCGAAAACCTTGGCCTCGGTGAGTTCCGCAGCCAATACCTGTACGGCAGCCATCAGTGCCATGAGTAAAAGTCTCTTGCCCATTTCTTCTCCGCAATAGTGCTCTACTTATAAAGACGGTTTCGCGGGCAAAATAAGCCGTTTGATGACCTTTTTTCGTATCTTTTTTAAATTTGGGGTATGGCAAGTTCGTCCTGGTCAAAAAAAACATTCGCTCGCGCGGGCAGTTCTGCGGGTCGCGACTTTGTTCCGCATATCAAGGCGCCGCGTACCGATTTCCCGCTGTTTAATGGCAAGCGCGTGAAGCCCTCGCTTGAAGGCCTCGACAAGCTACTGCATTACTATGGCGTGGAACTTCAGGAAAGTTCCCTCAAGCAAATATGGGAATTTCACCAGTTGCTACGTGCCAACAACGAAGACCAGGACTTGACTCGCCTGAATGCGTTCGAGACGATGGTGGAACGCCACTACGCGGACTGCACTCTCATTAATGCGTTTGTTCCGGAGTGGCCCGCCCGCATGATAGATGTCGGGAGTGGCGCCGGTTTTCCGGGGATTCCGCTGAAGTTGGTGAATCCGCACATCCGTCTTACTTTGTGCGAACCGCGCCCGAACCGCATCAACTTCCTCAACATGGTCATCGAGAAGATGGGCCTTAAGGGCATCGACGTGTTCGGCCACAAGGTTACGAGCAGGAGCATGACCATCCCTGTGGATGGCGTCATCAGCCGTGCGTTCGAACTCATGGAGAAGACTCTCCCGCGCATTGCAAATTCACTCAAGGTCGGTGGTCGCGTCTACTTTATGAAGGGTCCCGGAGTGGCCGACGAACTCGCGGTATTCCACCCCGAAGATTTCGGATACAAGTTTGTCGGGAAGCATTTCTACACCATCCCGAACAGCACGCAGGACCGCGCCCTGATAATACTCGAACGTGTAGAATAATCCGCGCTTGTATTGAGGAATGAAAAAAGTCGGGCCCGTTGCCCGACTTTTAAACTATTGTCTAGTGACTGATTAGAACTTGAACAGGGCGCCGAAGCGCATCTGGCCGTCACGCACGCCGTCGTTGTCGCCCACGTCCATGATGGTCGCAAGGTCGAACTGCAGCATATCCGAAATCATGAATCCGATACCGAAGTCGGCTTCGTTACGCTTGCCGGTCCGGTCATAGAGGTAGCCGAGGCGGAGAGCCACGGTGTTCGAATAAATGAATTCCAGGCCGGTGTTGAAGACACCCTGTAGCAGCGAGTTCTTGAATGCGGTAAATCCGTGACCGCCGCGTTCGGGGTGCCCGATGGATTTCCAGCAGGCTATGTAGAACGGCTCGGGGTCGCCCTTATCGTCGTCGTACACGACTTCGCGGTTGTAGTCCGCGGCAATCGTGAGCCTGTAGTCGGCAAGCGAGAGGATTTCGTAGGAAAGTCCCACGCGCCAGGTGAGCGGAATCGGGTCCTCGATGGTCTTGTCTACGTAGTAGACGCTCGGGCCGATGTTCGCGAGCACGAGAGCGAAGTTCAACTTGTCGATAAACAGGTCCTTCTTGAGGATGCCGATATCGAATGCGTAGCCGAATGTTGTCGCTTCTTCTTCGCCGGCACCTGCACCGGAACTCAGGTCGGAGTAGAACAACTTGATGGAGAGGCCGAGACCCCAGTTGTTCGGGAACCGCGTGCCGTAGCTTACGCCGCCCACGATTTCGGAACTGTTGTAGGCCACGAGGTCGTCGGCGTCTACGTCGCCCGAGACAACGGTGGAACCGAAACTCACGAAGTTCACGAAGAACCCGAGTGTTCCCCATTCGGCAACGGGGACGGTCATGCCGCCGAAGAGGTGGTAGAGGTCGGGAATGTTCAGGATAGGCAGGAGCTTCTCGTAGAACGCGACGAGCTGGTAGTCGGCATCCTTGTAGAGTTCCATGCCGTTTGCGGTACTGAACCACACGTCGCCGCCCTGCGGCAGGACCTTCCATACCTTGTTTGTGCTGAGTCCGTTACCCGAATGGAAATGCAGCCACTCGTCTTCTTTCTTGACGCTGCCTTCCTGTTCGGCGACTCCGCGTTCGAGTTCTGCCTTGCGTCCGCTTGCGGTCGCGTAGTCGGGCAGGTGGCGCCACACACCCTTGTCGGTTGCAATCCAGATATGGCCCTTCTGGTCTACGGAAATGTCGTTCACCACGTTGCCGTCGAACTGCACCTGTTCCCACTTGCGCAGGTTGAAGTGGCTAAGGCCGCCCTTGTGCGCCGCCCATACGTGTGCGGAACTGTCTACGGCGAGTGCTGTCGGGTGCAGGTCCATGATGCCGTCCTCTTCGGTGAAGAGGCTCCAGCGGTCCTTGTCGTTGATACTCTTCTTGGGCACGAGGCGCGCGATGCCGGCGCCGTCGACTGCAACGTAGAGTTCCTTGCGTTCCTCGGACCACACGAGGTCGTTAATCTTCTGGCTCGGGAGCACCTTGCCCTTCTGCTCGAACTGCCCGTTACGGTACAGGAACAGGCCGTTGTCGGTACCGATCCAGAGCGATGCGCCCTGGTTCTCGAGTGCGTTGATACGGTGCGACCCGAGTTCGCTTTCGTAGCTCTTCCAGGCCTTGCCGTCGAAGCGGTAGAGCGCCTTCGGGGTGCCCACCCAGAGTTTTTCCGTGCGGCTCTCGTAGAGGAGCGCCGTGATGGTGTCCTTCACCACGAGGTTCCACGGGATTTTCACTTCCACGACATGCGATTCGTCGTCGGCGTTCTTGATGTCGTTGAACTTCTTGACCTGGCGGGTGTATTCGTCGAGCCCGCGCTCGGTGCCGGCAAACACACGCACGGCGTCCTTGACTTTCGCGTTGCCCTGGAGCGTCACCGTGTGGTAGTCGACCCACTGTTCGCTATCGTATTTCAGAATGCCGTTGACCGTACCTGCCCAGAGCTCGCTCTTGGAGAAGAATCCGTTCTTGGAACGGCTTGCCATCTGCGTAAAGTGGGGAGTCTTCTTGCCGTCGGCGGGGTACGAGACCTTCCATTCGTCGGCGAGAGGCCCGAAGGCGAGGCCTGCGGGGTTGTAGAACATGGCCGAAGCATCGTCGGCAAGTGCGGCACCCGCTTCGCCCATGCCGAGCTGGCGTGCGCCAACGGGCATTTCGAGGGTGATGATGGCCGAACCTGCGGCTAGCGAGATTGCCGGTGCAAAAAGTAATGCAGAAAGTAGAGATTTACGCAAGATGCCTCCAGTCGGGGACGTCGTAGGAGCTTCCGTGGGTGGGGACGACCGCTTTCCAGCCGGACTTGCTCGGGTTTTCCCAGGGCTGCTTGGGCAAAAGCTTGCAGTCGCAGCCGAGCACGTATGGCGGCAGTATTTCCGCATGGTTGCGGATCTGTTCGCGGGTAATAAAGTTTTCTTCGTGGACGAACTTCACGTATTCCTTGCCCTTGGGGCCGAGTTCAATCCTGTAGGTGACGGTGCCGTTCTGGTCGCCGTCGTCGATAGTCTTGATGGTTTCCTCGATGGAGGCGTTCCACTTGTCGAGATATTCCTTCCGCTGTTCGGGGGTGAGCTGTTCCTGCGTCTCGAGCCAGGCGCGGATGGAATTTTCGGAGGGTTTCACGGCTGTGATGGATTCCCTGGCCGGGCGGACGACCACGGCGTATTTGCCGGACACGTCGATGACCGGCTTGACTTCCTCTTTTTCGTCGGCACTATGGATGACTACATAGGCTCCAATTCCTGCGAGGATGACGGACAGGATGATGATAACTATGACAATGATGACTGATAGCATAATCTTTTCCGTTCTATATTAGAATTCCTCTTTTCTCAAAAACTAGCATTTTCTATCTTGTGGGGTAGGAGTTTTTATGTTAAAAATGAAGTTTTTTCTTGTTCTGTTGTTTTCTGGCATAGTATGGGCCATCCCTTTCAATGTAGAAGTGGTAAAAACAGGTGATGGCGACGAGATTCGTGCGGGCCAGCTTATCAAGGTGCACTACAAGGGCTACCTCTATGCAGATATTGTAAAGTTCGATAGCCTGAAGGTCGTGGCGGATTCCATTGCCAAGGCCGATTCCGTAGCGAAGGCGGCGGCACCGAAGGCCGATGCAAAGAAGGGCTCGAAGAAGGCAGACAAGAAGGTTGAAGAGGTTAAGCCGGATTCCGCTGCCGTGGATAGCCTTGCAGAAGAGGCTCCGGTCGATACGCTTACCCCGTTTGCCGATACGTATGCAAGTGGCGATCCCCTGGAATTTACTATTGGCGTGGGCCAGGTGATTGCGGGCTGGGACAAGGGCATTGTCGGGATGAAGGTGGGCGAGGTCCGCAAGCTTACTATCCCTTACGTGATGGCATACGGCGAGAATTCGCTCGAAGGCATCCCCCCGTATTCCGACCTTTATTTCGAGGTGGAACTCGTGGCCGCAGAAAAGCCCATGGAACCGGACGTGTTCCCGGCTGATTTGAACAAACTAAAATGGTCGGACAAGGGCAAGGGCCTCAAGATTTACGACGAGAAGGTCGGTTCGGGCAAACCGGCGATGATTGGCACGAACCTCAAGGTGCACTACACGGGTTGGCTCGTTTCGGGCCGCAAGTTCGGCAGTTCCAAGGATATGGGCAAGCCGTTCGAGGTGGTGCTTGGCGCGGGCAAGATGATCAAGGGCTGGGAACAGGGCCTTGACGGCATGCGCGAAGGCGGTGTGCGTTGGCTGCGCGTGAGCCCCTCCATGGGTTACGGCGCGACCGCGTTCACGATGATTCCGCCGAACTCCACTCTCGTGTTCCGCGTCGAACTTGTAGAATCGATGGTCGACCCCGAGATTGCTGCCAAGATGGACTTTTTCCCGGATACGACAACGCTCGCCTTCGAGCACGGTTCCGAAGGACTGCGCTATGCGGTTATCCAGAAGGGCGAGGGTGAACCGGCCCGCGCTGGCGCGAACGTGAAGGTGCATTACACGGGCTGGCTCACGAACGGTTACAAGTTCGACAGTTCGCGCGACCGCGACCAGGCATTTGTGTTCCCGTTGGGCGGTGGTCGCGTGATTCGCGGCTGGGACCTCGGTGTGGCGGGCATGCTTCCGGGTGAAAAGCGCATATTGATTATCCCGCCGGGCCTCGGCTACGGCAGCCGCGGCGCGGGCCCCATTCCGGGCGGTGCAACCCTCATATTTGCAGTGGAGTACCTGGGCGAATAATGCTCAAGATTCTGGCCGAAAAACTTAGGGAGGCTTTTGCGTCGGTTTTGCCAGTGACGCTCATTGTGCTGGCGCTCTCGTTCACGCCTCTTGTTGACTTTACGGCCAAGGAACTTGTGATTTTTGCGGTGAGCGCGGTGTTCCTCGTGATGGGCATCGGGCTTTTCAATTTGGGCGCCGACCTTGCCATGACCCCGATGGGCGAGCATGTAGGTTCGGGCCTTACCAAGTCGCGCAAGGTGCTGCTGCTCCTTTCTGTATGCTTCATGATGGGTGTGCTCATCACTGTTGCCGAGCCCGACCTTTCGGTGCTGGCCGAACAAGTGAAGAACGCTGTTGAACCCATGTTGCTTATTGTGACGGTGGGCATTGGTGTCGGCCTGTTCCTGTTGCTTGCCATCGTGAAGATTGTCTGGAAAAAGGACCTCTCCACGATTATCATATTCTTCTATATGGCGCTGTTCATGATAGGCATGCTCATGCTTACGTTCGGCAAGGAGGCGTTCGTGCCGCTCGCCTTCGATTCGGGCGGCGTGACGACCGGCCCCATCACGGTGCCGTTCATCATGGCACTCGGCGTCGGTGTCGCCGGCGCCATCGGCGGCAAGAACGCAAACGAGAACAGCTTCGGGCTTATCGCGCTCTGCTCCATCGGGCCTATCATTGCGCTCATGGGGCTTGTGCTCTTCTCGAAGGGCGACCTCACTTACCGCCTTGTGGAATCGAGCTATTCCATCGATGCCTTCCTCGGTGAAAACTTTATCCCGACGGTAGCGGGTGTCGCGAAGGAAGTGCTCATCGCCCTCGGGCTCATCATCGTGTTCTTCCTTGCCCTCCAGTTCGTGGCGCTCAAGCTTTCGCGGGCGAAACTCGCCCAGATGTCGTTCGGGATTTGCTATACGTTCATCGGGCTCGTCATCTTCCTTACGGCGGTGAAGGTCGGCTTTATGCCTGTTGGGTTCCAACTCGGGTGCGCTCTCGCGAAAATACCGCGGCTCCTCGTTGTTTCGGGTTTTGTCATCGGTATGGTGGTCGTGCTTGCCGAACCCGCGGTGCACGTGCTCAACAAGCAGGTCGAAGAAATCACCGGCGGGCTTGTTACCAAGCGCTCGATGCTCATCGCGCTTTCTGTGGGTGTGGGCATTTCCATCGGGCTTTCGATGTTGCGAATTTTCTACGGTTTCCCGCTTGTCTACTACCTCATTCCGGGCTACTTCATTTCGCTCGGGCTTTCGTTCTTCGTGCCCAAGCTTTATACGGCCATTGCCTTTGACTCCGGTGGAGTCGCGAGTGGGCCATTGACTTCGAGCTTTATTTTGCCGCTTGCCATCGGGGCGTGTTCCGTAATCCACGACGGCGGCGATTCCATACTGAGTTACGCGTTCGGCATTGTGGCAATGGTCGCGATGACCCCGCTTATCACTATCCAGGTGCTCGGTTTCAAGGCAATCGCCTCGAAGAAGATAAAAAACCGCCTGATGATGCGCCGTATCCAGGATGCCGACGACGAACAGATTATAGATTTTGTGTAGGTTGGAATATGGCAGAAGCTAAAAGGACAGGAATTGCGAGAAGGCTATACGGGAAGGCGAGTGGGCGTTCGCGTGTTACCATGAACCGTCTCAAGATTCTCGTGACCATCGTGAACCGCGCGAAGGCGGATTTCTACATGGACCATATCCAGTCCTTTGGCGTGAACATGCAGATGGTCGTGTTCGGGAAGGGTACCGCCCCGCGCGAGATCGCGACGGCGATGGGCCTCGCGGATTCGGACCGTGCTGTAATCTTCAGCATTATTGGCGAGGACAAACTCCGTTCGGCGCTTGACAGCATCGAGGAAAAATTCAAGACCATCGTCGGTGGCAAGGGCATCGCCTATACAATTCCGATGTCGAGCATCATCGGCAAGTCCATTTTTAACTTCCTGAGCGACAACCGCGATGCGGTACGGAGGAACGAAGCATGAGTGCAGTCAACCACGAAGTCATTTTCTGCATTGTGAACACCGGCTTTTCGGAAACCGTGATGGAAGCGGCGAAGGATGCCGGGGCGCGTGGCGGTACTATCCTGAATGCCCGCGGTACGGCGAACAAGGAGGCCGAATCGTTCTTCCACATAGCCATCCAGCCCGAAAAAGAGATCGTGATGATCCTAGTGGATGCCAAAATCAAGGATGCGGTGCTCCATGCCCTCTACCAGAAGGCGGGACTTGACACCATGGGGCAGGGGATTGCGTTCTCGGTGCCCGTGGAGAATGTCGTGGGGCTTACGCCGTGGAAGGCCGAAGAAAAGCCCGAGGCTGAAAAGCCTTCTAAAAAAGCCGAAACAAAATAACGGCACCCGCACAGGCATTGCCTGAGTAAACGAATAAACGAATTCGTTTACTATATTATTTCATTATGAACATCCTGGTCTATTTCCTGTTTGCCCTTTCCGGGTTTGCTGGCCTCATTTACGAAGGCTCGTGGGCCCGCTACCTCAAACTCTTTCTCGGGCATTCCAGCTACGGCCAGGTGCTCACGCTCTGCATCTACATGGGTGGCCTTGCCATCGGTAGCTTTGTTGCAGGCAAGATGGTCGAGAAGGTCCGGCGCCCGCTGCTCGGGTATGCCGCGGTGGAACTAGCCATCGGTATAGGCGGTGTGGCATACCACCCGCTCTACAACTTGCTCACGGGATTCTTCTTCGATAGCGAATGGGTCGCGGGCCTCGGCTTTACCGGCGCTGAAGTCGCGAAGGTCGTGCTGGCTACGGGCTCTACGCTCCCGATTGCGATTGCGGTGGGCATGACGTTCCCGTTCATTGCTGCTGGCCTTATGCGCAAAAGCGGTGCCGAAGTCTCGCTCCCGATGCTCTACTTCACGAACAGTTTCGGTTCTGCCATCGGCATCTTGGTCACAAGCTACATGCTCATTCCCGAACTCGGGAACCACGTTACGTTGTGTGTTGCCGCCTCCATAAACTTCTTGCTGGCGATGGTGTTCGGGTTTATCGGCTTCATGACATCGCCGACCCGCGAAGAGGATGAGGAAGACCTCCCGTTCGTGGGCGAGGGCAGCGCCGAACGCGAACCCCTGAACGAAGACTATGTGGCAGAACACAAGCTTGCGATGCCCCCGAAGAGCATGTGGTTCTGGATTGCGGGCATTACGGGCCTTACCTCGTTCATTTATGAAATTGTCTGGATCCGCCTGCTCAGCCTGCTGATGGGTTCTTCGAGCCACAGCTTCGACCAGATGCTTTCGGCGTTCATCCTCGGGCTTGCCATAGGCAGTGCCGTCTCGGGCAAGCTCCTCAAGAAGGATTCGCTCGTCGTGCTTTCGATGGCGCAGATCCTCATGGCGTTCTTCGCGCTGTGCACGCTGTACTTCCACAAGCCCTTCTGGGGCATGATGAACGAGGCGAACCAGATATTCAACCCCACCAATGACGGCTATGTCTGCTGGAGCCTCTTCAAGTATGCGCTCTCCGTGCTGTGGATGGTGCCTACGAGTTTCTTTGCGGGCATGACGCTCCCGCTGATTACGATTATCCTCACGCGCGCCTTCAGGAGCGAGGCCCCCATCGGAAAGGTGTACGGTTGGAACACCGTCGGTTCCATTATCGGTTCTGCGGGTGGCGGACTGTTGCTGCTCCCGCTGTTGCAACTCAAGGGTGCTCTCGTGCTGGCTGCCGTACTCGACTTCGCGATAGGCTTTGCGCTGCTTGTCATCTACCGCAAGCGTTTCCGCTATAGCGTGCCGTTCTACGTGATATGCGCCTTCATGATCTTGCCTTCCATCTTTATAGGCTTTGACCCGCACCTGATTACTTCGGGCGCCTTCCGCGCCTACAAGAACCTCCACCCGGACGAAAAAATCATAGTGCGCGACGGCAAGACGGCTACCATCAGTTTCCACGAATCCGAAGTGCATTACTATATCAAGACGAACGGCAAGGCGGATGCCAGCCTGGGCAAGAACCGTGAAAATCCCATCGAGGGTGACGAGCTCACGCAGGCTGCGACCGCGTTCATGCCGATGGCGGTAAAGACCGAACCCTACGACGCCGCGATGGTTGGGTTCGGAAGCGGCATGGGTGCGCACTACCTGCTCTCTGACCCGCTCTTGAAGGATTTCGACTGCGTAGAAATCGAGCAGGAGATGATGGACCTCGCGAAGGGGTTCTACCCGTGGAACTCCCGCGGTTATGATGACCCGCGCATCCATATCTACATCGACGATGCGCAGACGTTCTTCCTCACGAACCGCCGCCAGTACGACCTGATGATCAGCGTACCTAGCAACCCGTGGGTCTCCGGCGTGGCTAGCCTGTTCAGCCATGAGTTCTACACCAAGATGCGTCGCTACATCAAGCCGGGCGGACTCTGGGTGCAGTGGATCCAGACATACGAGTTCAACGACCAGCTGTTCCTGAACATCTTGAAGGCGCTCGACGTCGCATTCCCGTACGTGAGCCTCTACAAGGCGCCCGAAGAACCGGACATCATTATTATCGCAAGTGACGAGCCCGTATTCCAGAAGGGTATCGGGCGATTCAGTACCGACCCTGTCCTTGTGAAGGAATTCAACCGCATCCACCGTGACCCGGAATTTTTTGGCGAGCAGAACTTCTTGTTCACATCCAAGATGGTGAAGTCGCTACTGGACGGCGTGGCCCCGAACAGCATCTTTACGCCTATCGTAGACAACAAGGCCGAAGAGGCGCGCTTCGTACATTCGCAGGCGCATATCGTGCAGGTGTTCGACAGCTGCGAAGTCTGCTGGCCCGAATATCTCGACTCTACAGAAAATGAACTTCGCCGCCCGTTCCGCGTGAAGCAGATGATGCAGGCCGGTGTCGATCCGTACAAGAAGCTTGGCTTGCTCGCTTACCTCGACAGGGTGCAGGCGCAGGTGGATTCTGCGGTTGCCGTGAATGCTGCAAAGCAGGCCCAGGAAGCCTCTCGCGCTCCGGCCGACTCGACCGCGGACAGCGTTGCGGTTGCCGACACGACAAGGCCCGCTCTGCACTTCATGGTGGCGGAACGTTCGCCGGAATGGGTCAAGTTCCGCATGGAATATATCGAGTGGATCCGTGGGGTTCCGATGGAGGCCCGCGACAGCAACGAGGTGTACAACCGCGTCCGCGACCTCGTGGATATGGGCGCCTTCCCGGCATCGTTCACCGACGAGTTCAACATCCTGGAGGTCGCCCGCGTCAAGGATTACCCGACGGCGTCGCGCCTTGTGGCGGACTTCTACGAGAAGTACGAGATCAAGGAAATGGACGAGTTCTTCCTCAGGAACGTACTGCTCATCTCGCTCCTTGCTGGCGAACCCGAGCTCGCGAATGCCATCTACCAGGATGCCATCAAGAATCACGAGAGCTTCTTCCCGGTGGAGAAGTTCCTTATCGAGCGTGAGATCGTGAAACTCCGCCGCAGTTCTATCCGGAAATAAGCCAAGGTCATTTCGCAGCCCCGTAGGGGCAAGAGTGTCCACTGGCGTTAATCTCCCTACGTCTCACGCGCAGTGCCGTAGGCACAAGAGTGCCCACTAGCGTTAATTATCCTGCAAAGCAGTTTAGAACAGGAAGCAGATGCCTACGGAGGCGTAGCTTGTAAGGAAGTTCGAGTCCTTGAAGGAGGCCTCTGCGTTCAGCGTCTGGTTCAGGAGGTTCGTGAACCCTTGTACCAGGCGGATATTCAACTGTACCCAGCGCGTAAGCATGTAGCCCAGGTCGACCGCCGCACCGAGTTCGAAGCCCGTTGTCGCGATGGTGTTGGAGCGGGTCTTGTCTTCGCCCAGGTCAAGGTTCTGGTTGAATTCGGAGGAACCGGAGAGCTTGAGGCCGAGGTTCAGGCCGAGGCCTACGAACATGTTGAGGTCCACAAACGTGTAGCGCACCACGAGCGGGATTTCGAACATCATGATGTCGATGCTGGCATCGTCGTCACCGAAGTCCGTCTCGTTCGCATAGCGGTAATGGCGGTACGTGAACACCAGTTCGGGGACCATGTTCAGGTTCTTGACCCCGAGCGGCAGTGTCACCAGAAGGCCGGCGGATCCCTGGAAGCCGAGTCCCCATCCCGAGGTCTCGTTGCCGATAAACGTGTTGACGCCGGCGCTAGCGCGAACGCCCAGCAAGATGGAACGCGCGAAACCTTCGGCACGCTGCTTGTTGATCTCGGCTTTCGAGGTCTTTTCTCTTCTGTATTGTGCATATTCGGCTGCGTATTCCGCGTCGTCGGCGAATTCGCTTGCTGCCGAACCGTCGTACGACTCCGAACTGCTCCTTTCGGTAGAGGTTGTCGTTTCGTCATTATCGAAATCGTCAAATTCGTCTGCGAGGGAAGGCACAGTTGCGGCGAGCATTGCCGCGGCCAGGAAAGGTACGATTCTCAGGTTCATGCTTGAATTATAACAAAAGAAGGTTAAACACCTTCTCTATTATAAATATCTTTGCCGCAAAAAGACAGGGGGCAAATTTTTTTTTACCTACGGACGGAACTTTTTATGCCGTTTTTTCGAGTTTTTCCTACAGGAACAGCGAGATGCCGATGGTCGCGTGCGTTCCCAACAACTTCGCATCCTTGACAGAGGATTCAAAGACTACGTCGCTGTTCAGGAGATTTGTAAAACGCTGTATGACACGCAAGTCCACGGAGACGTTCTTGTTCACGATGTAGCCGATCTCGAGGACCGCGCCCATCTCCAGTCCGGCGGTAGGGAGGGTGTTGTCGTGAGTATCGTCTTGTTCCGTAGTCGTACTCGTGTTGATGGTCTGGTCGAATTCCGAGGAGCCCGTGAGTTTGAGGCCCAGGTCGAACCCGAGACCGAGGGTGATATTGCCGCCGCCGATTGCGTACTTGATGATGACCGGGATCTCGAACAGTGCGACATTGACCTTGGCTTCGTCTTCTTCGCTGTAGTCGTCGAACTCGAAGTCTGCCTCGTAGCGGTAGCGGAAATAGCTGAAGGAAAGCCCGACTGATGCGAACAATCCTTCGATGCCGAGTTTTGTCTGTGCGATGATACCTGCCGTGGCCTCGTATCCGATTCTCCAGTCATCGGTCTCTTCGCCGATGAAAAACAGGTTGAAACCGCCACCGAACCTGAACCCCAGGCTGAATCCGCTCGAAAATCCCTCACGGCTTGCGCGGCTGATGTCGGCGTTCTCGTTGGTGTAGCGGTCGTAGGTGTCGTCGTCGTCATCATCGTCGTCGCTGCTAGCGACCTTGGTCTCGGACGCGGAATCCTTGCATTCTGGGAGGAGCGAGTCTGCGGGGGTGCAGTCCTCTTCTTCGTCGGAATCGGCCCCTTCGTTTTTAGTTTTCTCCGCGGCTGATTCGGCTACGGCCTCGTTGCTGGCCTGCTCCGTGGTGGATTCGGCAGTGGCCTCGCCGCAGCCATCCCCGATGCATTCGGGGTTCGGTTCGTCGGAACCGTCGTTCATTTCCGTGCTGCCACCGTTCTGCGAGGCAATCCATGCGGAATCCACGTCGGCCTCGTAGGAATCCTGTGCGAAGGCAGAACAGACAATCCCCGAAAAAATGATGGTGGTAAGTACCCTAAACAATTTCATGGCGATGAATTTAGAAAAAAAGGAGGTGGTCAAGGGGGCGATTAAAGGAAACGGCCGCCAATTTCGCACATTTTTCTTACAAAGTACCCGCATAGGTGTCTTATGGATAAATTTATTATATTGACAATTGTATTACAAGGGGACTTTCCGCATGTCACTAACCTTCCGCAACATCCCTCTTTCGGCAATTGCCTTTGCAGTTGCCATGCCGCTTGCCCTTGTCGCCTGCGGCGACGATTCTTCGTCTTCTGCAAGCGATAACGAAGAACAGCCGGGCTCATCTGCAATCGAAGAAGAACAGCCGGGCTCTTCGAGTGATGAGACGCTCTTGTCCAGTTCCTCGAATGTCGACGAAGAAGATGAATTTGCTCGAATCGAGACGATGTGCATCACTGCCGGAACGAAAATCGGTGGTGTATGCGGTGTTTATGGGTATATTCCTGTGACGGGGTCGGTTTTCAGAGATTGTTATCTCTATACTGAAGATGGATGGGTTTCCAAGGGCCGGTCTTTTTCGTACTGTAGTGAGTATTTAAGTAACTCAGAAGACTATACGGATGTGGGCGCGACTGAGGGATGTCCTGCCGAAAGCGAGGGTGTGTACAAAACGGTGTTAGATACGATTGCCGTGTATGACAATGGGAACGTAATGGAATGGACTTCCTATTATCACTGTGAATCGGGAGAGTGGGTAAAGACTGAATGCCGTGACCCGCTCGACGCGTGTACTGCGGACAATGAAGGAGAAATGAAGAATGTTGTATGCTCGCAGCAACCGGACAATCCTAAGGCCGCAAAGACCGAGTGGGACTTTGTATGTAAAGATAAAAAATGGGAAAAAATGTCTGCTGAAGAATCAAAGACGGCTCGAATCAATGCTCAATGCACTACGGCCGATACGAAAATCGGGGATGTTTGCAGTATCGTATCTGGTGGAAACGTGTCTTTCGGGATAATGCCCAACCTTCTAACTTGTTATGTCTATACCGAAGAGGGGTGGGTTTCGAAGGCTAGCGGCAGCGTTAGCTCAACTTGCGAGGAACTCTTGAACGCTCCGGCGGATTCTACGGAAACACCTGCGGATTCTACTGCCGCGGAAGATTAGAATTAGCCGTAAAATGAGAATCTTTTTGTTTAAAAAAGATCGAATTTTGTTTATAATTTTGGATTTTTTTTAATTATTTTTCAAAAACTGCCTAAATTCGCTCAAAAAGGCCATTTCTGTTTTTAAAATAGTATTGCGCTACGTGGCGCGTTTTTTTTATTTTTATTATCATGCAGCCTGTTACCGAATACAAAGATTATCGTGAATATTTGTTGGATTATTATCGCGAACGAAAGCGCAGTTCCGCGTTTACGTGGCGCGAATTTGCAAAATTGGCGGGGTTTGCTTCGGGGGCTCATTTGAAACTTGTTTGTGATGGCAAGATGCGGCTTCGCGAAGAAGGGGCGAAGAAAACCGCACAGGCAATGAACTTATCCGCGTTTGAGCAGGAATATTTTGTCTTGATGGTGCGTTACGAACGGGCGAAAACGGATCTCGAGAAGAAGAAATGTTTTGAAGAAATGCAAGCGCTCTGTGAAGCCAATCGTGTGAAAATTCTCGGAAGCGAACTTTATTCCTACTATGAAACATGGAAACATTCTGTCGTCCGTGAGCTTGCTGTAGCGATGCCGGGGGCAAAGCCGAGCGAAATCGCCAAAGCATGCAAGCCTCCGATTTCTGCTGCAGATGTCAGCGAAAGTTTGTATTTCCTGGTGAAGTCTGGGCTTTTGACGCGCGATATCAAGGGGAACTATCACCAGACAAATCAATCGCTCTCGTCTGGACGCTTGAACGTTGTCGCTGTGGCGGTTCACTCGCTATTGCGCCAGATGGGCGAATTTGCTCTCGAGGCATTGGATAAATTGCCTATTTCGGAACGAAACTTTAGCGGTATTACCATGGGCGTGTCTGCAGAAGGTTATGCTAAAATTGTTGAAGAACTTGCCCAGTGTCGCAAACGCATTGTCTCGATTGTCACAGAAGACAAGAACGTGGAAAAAGTTTGTCGTTTGAACATGCAGCTTTTCCCGCTGACGGAAAATATTTGCAATGGTACTTCTGTAAGAGGCCCCAAAATAAATTGATTTTAAGCGAGCGAGTGAGAATATGAAATATTTGTTTTTATTTTCAATTATAGCTTTATTTTTTGCCTGCTCCGAAAACAATATGGCAGGTGGCACAAGCGAAGAAGCCGAAGGCATTGTTGCGATTACGGATCGTGAAATTGCAGGTGTAACGCAGAAGGGACCTTTCTTGGTGGGGTCCTCGGTGACGATTCAGGAACTCGATGGAAAAACTTTAGTTCAAACAGGTAGAAGTTTCAAGACAAGCGTAAAAAGTGATTATGGCGATTTTTCTGTCAAGAGCGTGAATCTCGCATCGCAGTATGCCTTGCTTGAAGTGACCGGGTATTTTTATAACGAAGTTACTGGGAAAAAATCTGAGGGAATGATTTCCTTAAATGCCCTTACGGATTTGACAAACCGCAATAACGTTAATGTTAATGTGCTTACGCATTTAGAGGCGGATCGTGTTCTTAACCTCGTTCAGAAACAGGGACTGTCTTTTACAAAGGCAAAAAAACAGGCTGAGTCAGAAATTTTTTCGTCATTCCGTTTTACGGGTAATCTAGGGTCTCCAGAAGATATGGATATCTTCTCGGAGGAATCTGATGGGGCGTTGTATGCTTTGAGTGTGCTGATGCTGGGAGATGGCTCTGTAGCTGATTTTTCTGAGCGACTTGCTTTGGCTGCTCGTTCTTTTGCGGAAAAAGGTGAATGGCAAGGTGCAGAAAAAGATGAAGTGGCGGATTGGGCGTATCAGATTGAAAGTTCTGCAGACCGTTTGGAAGAGATTAATCGTAATTTGGCGGACTGGATGGAAGAAAAAGTGGGTGATAAAGATGCTTACATCAATCTACCTTATATAAATGAACTGCTTTATAGGTTTTGGACAAATGAATATCACCTTGGACCATGTGATAGAGATCATTCTGGAGTTACGAAAAAAATCTCCAATATTCATAGCAAATACTATAATAAAGACTTTATATGCTACTCCAATAGTGATGATACGTGTACTGATGATGGTTTCGGATGCCGGTGGTATTTTGCGGAGGAACCGATGGAATTTAATGATGATTCTACCGATTATCTTGGACACATGACGATTGGGGATGTTTTTTGGACGGCCAAAAATCTAGAATATGATTTTCATGATACGGTTAATGCGAAACAAGCGTGTTATCGCGATGTGCCTACGTATTGCAAAATGTACGGAATGCTCTACGACTATAGAACAGCTTTGAAAGCGTGCCCGGTTGGATATCGTTTGCCTAAATATGGTGAGGTTGAAAATCTTTTGCAATATTATGGTGGCGCGGGCAAGAATGCTGCCGACTCTCTGCTTGTGATGAACGATTATGAACGTGGTATTTCTGGTTTTCAGGCTTTGCTTGGGGGGCATGGCGAATATGAAGGTTTGAATGAAAATACGGCGTTGTGGATTTCTTCGGACGATTCTATTGGTACAAGATATGTTTTATGGATTGATTCATCTACGGCAGAAATTAGGCCATATTCATCTGAATTAGCCTACGTTCGTTGTGTCTTGGATATCGATAGTCTTGTTGCCTCGCAGGAATACGATGAGATGAGAGATTCTCGAGATAAACAATTGTACCATTATACCAATATTCCGTCGGAATTGCCCGGAAGTCTTTGGCGAGATATTCTGATCTTTGTTGAAAATGTGCATTATGACGGTGATTCGCTCTATTCTTGGAACGATGCTGTGGAAGTTGCTTGTCCTGAAGGATGGCGACTGCCTACTATTGAGGAGTGGAAGGGTATTTTCACATGGAATGGGGATAATCCTTCTAACGTTCTTTCTGGGGATAGTTCACAGAACGTGGAGTATTATAATGTTTCTAGAATAGATGATCCATTTTACGAATTGTTTGGGAAAGACAAAAAAAATACTTATTGGACAAGTTCTGCGGGGACCTTTGTAAATTCTTTGGGTGAGAATATCTCGGCAGGATATGCGGTGAACATGAATACAAATGAGCATAATAGATATGAAGTGAGAATATTGTTGGATGATAAACAGGAAAGACATTCTGTTCGTTGTGTTAAAGATGAAAAATTATATAACATTTAAGGAGCGCTAAGAAGATGTGTTACAAAAAATTTATTGTGTCTAGCTTGATTCTTCTTGTTGGAACATTCTTTTGGGCATGTTCGTCCGAAAGTGCTTCTGGCGGTAACGAGCCCTTTGAGGGCTCAATTAACGGTGTTTCTCAGAAGGGGCCATTCTTGGAAGGTTCGTCGGTCGTGATGCAGGAACTTGAGGGGAAATCGCTTGCCCAGACAGGTAAAAGCTTTAGAGGGAAAGTGATAAATGACAGGGGCGATTTTTCTATCGAAAATATTGCCTTGGATTATCCCTATGTTTTGCTTGAAGTGAACGGCTATTACCGTAATGAGGTTACCGGTAAAAAGTCGAATGGCTCAATATTCATGAAGGCTATTGCTGATGTAAGTGGCCAGTCAAAAGTGAATATAAACCTGCTTACGCATCTTGAATATGAACGAGTTCAGACTTTAGTGGAACAAAACAACATGTCCATTGAAGAAGCAAAACGACAGGCGGATCGCGAAATTTTTGCAGCTTTTTATGCTGATGTCGATTATGATAAGGTAGAACACTTGAGCATCTTTGGAAATGGCGAAGGGGATGCTGCGCTCTTAGCAATCAACGTTCTTTTACTTGGAAACGAGTCGGAAGCTGATTTCATGGCGCGTTTTGCTACGATGGGCCAAGATTTTGCGGCAGATGGCGTTTGGAATGATTCCTTGCTCAAGATTAAAATTGCAGATTTCGCTTGCGAAGCGAGCCGTTCGGGAAAGCTTGCTGAGATCCGTCGAAATATCGAATCGTGGAAAATTGCCGATGTCCCGCCATTTGAAACCTATGTGAATAGCTTTTGGGCAAATCAGTATCGCCTTGGCAAATGCGATGCTTCGAATCTTGGAATGAGAAAATTATTTGTTGATAGTACAGAAAGTTCGGTTTTTCAAGATTCGGCGTTTAAATGTAGCGAAAACGGGTGGATCCCTTATACAAATGGTGAAGTCTATTCTAAATCAATTGCGGAGGAATGTACTGCAGAAAATGAAGGCGAGGTCAAAGTTGTGTGGGAAGGGAACCCCAAATACGGATACAATACTTACAATAGGTGTGAAAGCGGCTTGTGGGTTCGTGGGAATATTAGCCTCACTTGTGATACTGCTGGCGTGCAGGTGGGGGACCTTTGCCGAAAAACTGGAACGATAAACATATTCCAAGCTGGTATGAATGTTACGCCTTCTGAAAGAACATTCGCTTATGTTGGCAACGGCGTTTGGGAAGAATGTGACGGCTTGACCAAAATAACCAAGGAATGCACCGCCGAAAACGTAGGAGATAAAGAAAAAATTGTTTATGGTCGTGATGATAATACATTGTCTATGTATTACCAGTGTTCTAGCGACGGGTGGACTGAAATAGATGAGGCTACTTTTTACAACTGTGCGGATTCTGTCTCAGTTAGTGGAACCTGCTCATTTGAAGTAGATGGAAAAATGGTGTACTATAAATACAATGATGAAAAATTTTGGGTTAATGGCAAGATGGTGGATAGCGGGTGGGTGAAAGCCGGCTACGATCCTGAATTAGGTTTTTGTCCAATGTACTATTCTTTGTCTTCCTCATATAATCTGCCAAAATTGCTCGATTCCGGTTATTACTATTGCTGGGCCGGGCAATGGGAAAAAGTAAATCTTGTACCGAAGCAATATACGGACCCTCGAAAAGAAGGCTTGACAGACGAGGAATACGATGTCCTGGATTTGCCCAAGGATGCCAAGGTAGGCGACCGTGCCGGCGGTTTGCTGGAGACATGCGAGTATAATCAGGATTTATATACGGTAAATGGTTGGGAAGTGTATGATTATTGCATATCTCAAAATTATTACCGCTATCATGAAGATGGTTCTTGGGCAATAGAAACGACGGATGATTTTTTTGACGATATAAATTCCTCTAGTTTTGAATGTAACGCAGAAACAGAAGGCCAACAGAGGATTAGAATGCCGGACGAAGATCAACCAGGTACAGTTTTGCAATGTGTTGCCGTTGATAATGGGACTATTGAATATGATGAAGTAATTGTTGAATACATCTTTAACCGGTACGAAAAGAAATGAATCCCCCTCTTTTAAGGGCTTTGAACATCGGGATGGCTGACCGCCATCCCTTTTTCTTTCTAAATTTAACCCCGAAAAATTTAATGAGGCCGCGGCGGCATAGCCGGGGCACTAGAGGATAAAATGGCAAAGTACAATCCGCAAGAGATCGAAACCAAGTGGCAGGCCTACTGGGAAGAACATCAGACTTTCAAGACGGGCACCGATAAGTCCAAACCCAAGTATTACTGCCTGGACATGTTCCCGTACCCGAGTGGCGCAGGCCTCCATGTGGGCCACCCGGAAGGTTACACCGCCACCGACATCATTTGCCGCTACAAGCGCAGCCGCGGTTTCAACGTGCTCCACCCGATGGGTTGGGACGCTTTCGGCCTCCCTGCTGAACAGTACGCCATCCAGACCGGTACGCACCCGGCCATTACCACCAAGAAGAACTGCGACAATTTCCGCCGTCAGATCAAGCGCCTCGGCTTAAGCTACGACTGGAACAAGGAAGTCAACACCACCGACCCGAAGTATTACAAGTGGACGCAGTGGATTTTCAAGCGCCTTTACGGTACCTGGTTCGATGAAGACCAGCAGAAGGGCCGCCCCATCGAAGAACTCCCGATTCCTGCCGATGTCGAAGCAAAGGGCAAGGAAGAAGTCCGCAAGTACAAGGATTCTAAGCGCCTCGCTTACTACGCCGACGCTCAGGTGTGGTGGTGCAAGCACTGCAAGATTGTGTGCGCGAACGAAGAAGTCTTGAACGACGGCTCTCACGAAAAGTGTGGCACCAAGGAAGTGGAACGCCGTAACCTCAAGCAGTGGCTCATGCGCATCCCGCTGTATGGCGACCGCCTGCTGAAGGGCCTCGACAAGCTCGACTGGCCGCAGGGCGTCAAGGACATGCAGAAGAACTGGATTGGCAAGAGCTACGGTGCCGAAGTGGATTTTGCGATTGCCGACGCTAACGGCAAGCCGACCGAAAAGAAGCTCCGCGTTTACACTACCCGTTGCGATACGCTGTTCGGTGCTACCTACATGGTCGTTGCCCCGGAACACGCGATGGTCCCGGAACTCACGACTGCCGAACAGAAGGCCGCCGTGGAAGAATACGTGCACGCAGCCGCCTTGAAGAGCGACCTCGACCGTACCGAACTCGCCAAGGAAAAGACCGGCGTGTTTACCGGTAGCTATGCCGTGAACCCGCTCACCGGCACCAAGATTCCGGTGTGGGTCGCCGACTACGTTCTTACCGGCTACGGCACCGGCGCCATCATGGCCGTGCCCGCCCACGATACCCGCGACTTCGATTTTGCGAAGAAGTTTAATTTGCCCGTCATCTGCATCATGGAACCCGATGCAAGCTGCCCCGAAGACGTGAAGCCGCTCGTACTCAAGGGCGATGCTTGCTGGGCTGCCGACGGCACCTATATCAACAGCCAGAACGACACGCTTTGCCTGAACGGCCTCAATAAGAAGCAGGGCATCGCGAAGGTCATCGAATGGCTCGAAGCCAACAAGATCGGCAAGGCCACCGTGAACTACAAGCTCCGCGACTGGCTCTTCAGTCGCCAGCGCTACTGGGGCGAACCGTTCCCGGTCATCCACTGGGAAGACGGCGAAATCTCTACTGTGGATGATGCCGAACTGCCGGTGTTGTTGCCGGAACTCAAGGACTACAAGCCGGGTGACGGCGGACAGTCTCCGCTTGCTAACGCCACCGAATGGCTCCAGGTGACCGACAAGAACGGCCGCAAGGGTATTCGTGAAACGAACACCATGCCGCAGTGGGCTGGCTCCTGCTGGTATTACCTCCGCTACATCGATGCCTGCAACGGCGATGCATTTGTGGCAAAGGAACTTGAAAAGTACTGGATGCCCGTGGACCTCTATGTGGGCGGTGCCGAACACGCTGTGCTCCACCTGCTCTACAGCCGCTTCTGGCACAAGGTGCTCTTTGACCTCGGCCTCGTCTCTACCGACGAACCGTTCCAGAAACTCTTCAACCAGGGCATGATTCTCGCCTTCGCTTACGAAGATGCCGCTGGCTCCAAGGTCCCGACCGACGAAGTCGAAGAGAAGAACGGAAAGTTCTTCAAGAAGGGAACCGACATCGAGCTCAAGCAGATTGTGGCCAAGATGAGTAAGTCCCTCAAGAACGTCGTGAACCCGGATGACGTGGTGCGCGACTACGGTGCCGACAGTCTTCGTTTGTACGAAATGTTCATGGGTCCGCTCGATGCCGTGAAGCCGTGGCAGACCAAGGGCATCGAAGGTATGAACCGCTTCCTCGGCCGCGCCTGGCGCTCCGTGGTGGGCGACGACGATGCCGCTCCGGTCTACGTTGACGAAACCGCTCCGGAAGCAATCGAGAAGGTGATGCACCAGACCGTTATCAAGGTCACGAGCGACATCGAAAACATGAGCTTCAACACCGCGATTAGCCAGCTGATGATCTTCAACAACGAAATGATGAAGATGGACAAGCGCTACCGCGAACCGTGCGAAACGTTCGTCAAGCTGTTGCACCCGTTTGCCCCGCATATCGCCGAAGAAATGTGGAGCATCCTCGGTCACAACGAATCGCTCACGAACGTCGCCTGGCCGGAAGCTGACCACTCCAAGGCCGTGGAAAACACCGTGGAAGTCGTGTTCCAGGTGAACGGCAAGGTCCGCGCCAAGGCCTCTGTCGCCAAGGACATGGACAAGGCCGCCCTCGAAAAGCTCGCCATGGAAAATGACCGCATGAAGGAATTCATGAACGGCAAGACTGTCGTGAAGTCCATCGTGGTTCCGGGCAAGCTCGTGAACATCGTGGTGAAGTAAATTCGCAGCCATGTTCCATCCGTCTGCCTTCGTAAGCCCGCAAGCCAAGGTCCATGAGTCTGCCGTTATTGGCCCGTGGTGCATTGTCGATGCCGGCGCGGAGGTGGGCGAGGGCGTGGTTCTCGAATCGCGCGTACACGTTTATGGCGGCGTCTCCATCGGGGCGCACACGCATGTGTACGACGGCGCCATCCTCGGCGCTCCTCCGCAAGATCTCAAGTATGCGGGCGAACCGACCCGCCTTGCCATAGGCGAAAACTGCACCATCCGCGAGTACGTGACAATCAACCGCGGCACGGTCCAGGGCGGCGGTTGTACTCGTATTGCAGACAAAGTATTAATCATGGCGTATTCGCATGTCGCACACGATTGCGACATCCATGAGGGTGTTGTCATTGCGAACGGCTGCCAACTGGGCGGCCACGTGCGTATCGGGGAGTACGCCACCATCGGGGGCGTTACGGGAATCCAGCAGCGCAACCAGGTGGGCGCCTATGCCTTTGTGGGCGGCACCCACAAGGTAGACCGCGACGTGCCCCCTTGCGTCAAGGCTTCGGGTAACCCGCTCCGTGTGGGGGCACTGAACCTGCATGCACTCCGCCTGCACCCCGAAGAATTCCCGGAAGAGCGCATCCAGGCGCTCCAGCGTGCCTACCGTGAACTTTACCGCAGCGGCCGTACCATCGCCGATGTTGTCGAGGAACTGAAAAAAGGCCCGGAACCTCTGTTCCAAGCCTTTTTCGACGAGCACTGGGGCGGCACCTTGGTCCGCCCGTAGTGAGCATTAAGCTTATTACTGATTGAACAGCTTGCCCGTATAGCTGTCGAACACTTTCTTCATTTCGGGGAACCATTCGTCGTCACCCTGGTTGTACGCCTGGAATCCGCTTGTCTTGCCGAATGCCCAGTAGTGCCAGCTGATGCCGTAGTTCTCTGCGGCCTTGATGACGTAGTTCGTCCACTGGGCGCGCGAGGCTTCGCTCGGGGCTTCGCTGGCGCACTTCGAACCGGAGCGCCCGATGGCGCCGAATTCGCCCATGTTGACCGGCACGCTGTGCTTGCCGTCTACGTCGGGGAAGTAGGCCTTGATGGAATCCGCGTACTGCTTGAAGTCCGATGTAACCTTGCTCAGGTCGGAACTGGAGAGCGAGGCGCCACACGGGTACATGGTTGCCGTACCTTGGTGGGTGTATTCGTACGGGTCGTAGTAGTGGCCGCTTACGATGATGTTGCCGTCCTGGGGTAGGTTGAGCTGCTTGATGGCCCCGAACTTGGAGTATCCGTTGGCTTCGAACATCACGGTCTTGTTCGGCGCGACTGCACGGATGGCGGTGTAGCCTGCGGTCATGATGGCGTTCACCGTAGCGGCGCTCTTGATATCGTGCGGCTCGTTCATGATCTCGAATACGATCATGCTGTCCGGGAAGTCGTTCAGGCCGGCGGCGATGTCGAGCCACATGACGGCGAAACGCTTCAGTTCATCGTCAAAACCCTGCGGGTCCTTTTCGTAGTTCACCGCTGCCGCGTTCAGCCCGACATGGTGATGGCAGTTGATGATGACAGGCATGCCGAGACTTATGGCGAGGGCTACGTCTTCATGGACGCCGGCGAGGCGGTCTGTATCGATGTGCCCTTCGATATCGGCGTCGTTTTCCCAGCGCACGGGGATACGTACGGAGTTGAAGCCCGCAGCCTTAACAATCTTGAGATCTTCGTCGCGCAGGCAGTTGCCCCACCCGCAGTCACCGTTGCCTCCGGTACCCACGGATTCCCAGGAGTTGCCCATGTTGATGCCGCGTCCGAGCCTCTTGTTCATGGCGCGTCCGAGCGAGTAGTCAACCTTGACGCGGTTGAGCCCCGGTTCGTCTTCGGGCGTAGTGGCCCTGGCGAGACCCTTGTTGCCGGAGTCGCAACTTACGAGGAGTACGGCGGCGGCGCAAATGGCGATGTTTTTCAATAAGTGCATAAGAATCCTGTCGTTTTCGTGTTACATATAGAAATTTAGACATATTTGCCCTGGTAGGCGCTCTTTTATAAAATAATTCGGTTACTATGGTAAACGAGTGAGATTTCGCAAATTGGCTGTTTTTTTTGTTTTTTGGCACATATTATAGCGATTTAGTACGTCTGTATACACCTTTTCGAAAAAAGTGGGAATACAATGCCCTAAAAACAAGTTATATTGTAAGCCATCGAATTTGGAGATTTTGTACCTTATGAAATCACATCTGCAGACCATCATCTGGAAGTGCGCCGTGGGCTCACTCCTTCTTGCGTCTTTCTCCTTTGCTAGTTTCAGCGATTATAGGGATAGGGACAATTCCCGCTTCGTCACGCGCGAAGCCAAGCCTTTCCGCCCGGATAAGGACGTGGTGAGCGTCGTTATGCGCGAAGCCATCCCGCGTGGTGGTGGATACACCTACCAGTACCCGCGCGAGAACCCCGAACCGATTCTCACGGACAAGTATGCCATGGAAGGCGCCCTTTCCATGGAAATTGAGCTTATTGCAAGCGACTACTCCGGTGTGGCTATCTGTATCGCCGGTTCTGTCGACCTGACGCCCTATTTCGAGGAAGGTGTCCTCGAGTTCTGGATCAAGGGCGAAAAGGGTGGCGAGAACGCCCTGTTCGTGCTCGTTGACGATGGCGTGAAGAGCAACGGCGAATCCCTCCAGGTGAAGCTGCGCTCCAAGAGCCTTGGTGAAATTACCACTGAATGGAAGCATTTCAGCATTCCTCTCAAGCTGTTCGGCAAGACCGGCGTGTACTGGGATGCGAAGAACACCCGCGAAGTCATGCTCCCGTTTGCCTGGGAAAACTTCAAGGGTTTCCGTCTTGAAGTCCGCAAGGACGAAAACGAGTCCTTCAAGGTCTGGATTGACGATATTGTGATCAAGAAGCACGGCAAGCCTTACGAAGGGCCGGCCAACTACCCGTTCCGCAACGCGATTTAAGAGGTTCCCATGCGTAAATTACCGATACTCTTTACGACTTTGCTTTGCACTTCCCTGGCCTTTGCTCAGGAAGAAGAAGCCGCATTAGATGCCTCCGCACCTGAAACTGAAGCGGTGGAAGAAGCCCCTGCTGCCGAACCGGCTAGCGAAGAACAGGCTGCTCCCGAAGAACCCGCTCCTGCGGAGGAGACCGTTTCTGAAGCCGCTCCGGCCGAACCGGCAGCGGAGGAAAGCGCTCCTGTGGAAGAAGCCGCTGCCGAACCGGTGGCCGAAGAACCCGCAGAAGCCCCTGCTGAAGAAGCTGCCCCGAAGAAGGAATTCGCCTCTGCCGCTCCGGTCAATACACCGGCTCCGGTGGTCGATGCCCCTGCGACACTCGCCGCCGACAAGCAGCTCGAAGTTGCCGAAGGCAACATGGATAATATCGCCGATAACCTCGAGTCCACGCTCATGGGCAAGGACGACGCTCCTCTCGCCGTGTCCGGCTTCATGGCCTTCCGCGTCAAGGATTTCAGATACCCGAAGGCCTCTGAATACCTCGCCAGCGATAAGGCCCGTACCTCGGTCGACGCTATGTTCAAGGCGAACATCGTCGCCATGCCGAACTCCTACATGACCCTCTGGACCAACCTCACGTTCCCGTTCGACCTTACGGGTCTGTTCGTCAACAACCTGGGTACCCAGCCGACGAACGTGCCGACTTCCAACGAGCGCGTGCTGTTCGACCACTCCACCGACTACTACTCCTCGACTATCGACGAAGAAATGAACTTCGGTATCGATATCCGTGCGGGCGTGTTCGGCGCCTATGTTACGGCCGGCGGCGTCATCTGGGCGAACTCCTCTCCGCTCACCATGTGGGAACGCGAGACCATGCCCCGCTTTGCCTGGGTGTACGAGACCTTCGAAGACGAAAAGACTGTAAGTACCTACTACAAGGAAAAGGTGTTCAAGCCGGTGAAGGAAGGCGGACGTGCCTTCTGGACCAACCGCTCCTTCGGTGGCGTGTTCGTGAGCGCCTACCAGCTCCCGTTTGACATGACCGCTCAGGCAATGGTGTCCCAGCCGGCCGACATGGACGTCGGTACCCGTGACGGTCTGCGTATGTACGGTGGCCAGCCGGGCGAACTCGAAATGTCCGGTGACTACGATCTCCGCGGCGCCGTGTACCACGGCCGCCTTGCCAAGAACAAGATCGCCGACAACCTGAGCGTTGGCCTTAACTACATGGGCATCGTCTTCGACGAGGCTCTCGTCTATGAAAGTGAATTCTACGGCCAGTACAACAAGCTGAGCGTCGACCCGACCATCATGAACACCCATGTGGCGTCTGTCGACTTCAGGGGTAACATTACTCCGAAGCTCTACTTGATGGCCGATGTGGCCTTGAGCATGACGGATTCCCTCAACTACTACAAGACGGGCCTTTCCAAGCACGGCTCTAGCTACGAGAAGAACTCCTACGATTCCGAATGGAGCATGCCGCAGGTCGGTGTGTACGTGAAGGCCCAGAGCAAGTACCTCGAAGGCTGGCCGATGACTCTCGAAGCCATCTTCCTCCAGAAGGACTTCTACTCTCCGTTCTCCATGAGCAACCCCTCGCGCTACGTTGCCTGGCGCAGGGATGAATTCGCCCTCAATGCGGGTTCCATGCGCTACACCCCGAACATGGCGGGTATCAACCTGAAGATCGAACCGGAATTCAACCGCGGTCACCTCGACATCCAGTACGGCCTGCATAGCCAGGTCGAGGAAGGTGCCGACGTGCTCCTCTTCAACTACCGCCTCAATGGCCGTAACCTTTGGGAATCCACGAACTCCTGGACCAAGCACAAGCCGATCTTCTGGGCAGACTCGGGTAACGCCCGCTACAACGGCTACGTGGAACGTGCCGGTGTGCTTACCCCGGGTATTGGCCTCAAGATGAACCGCCAGCAGGGTGGTCTCCGTGGTGGTACGTGGGAAATGTGGGAAACCTTCACCGCATACGAGAATGCCCAGCAGATTCAGGATAGCGTAGTCCCGACCCACACCAAGTGGTCGACCTACCTCTCCCTCGCCGGTGGTTACGATATCGGACACTGGTTCGGCACCGACAGGAACATCGTGATGAGCGGCTACGCCTCCATCTCGGGTGTCGCCAAGTCGTTCGCCCCGATTGCCTACAGCGAATCCCAGAGCGACATGCTCCTGTGGAGCTTTTACGGTCAGCTTGAACCGGCAATCGCCATTACGCCGACCTTCCACCTCGTCGGTATCCTCGGCCTCGAGAGCTTCCGTTCTGAATACGGCTACCTCATCGACTATATCGAGAACAACATCGACAAGTCTACTGATACGAAGCCCACGCACTATGGCGATGTGAACACTATGATGTTCCGCAAGGCTCCCATCAACTACCTGGAAACGGCCCTCGGTATCGGTTTCGACTGGAACTTCGCCGACCGTGCCGGTATTCACGTGCGTTACAAGTGGGCTACCCATTCCGACGAAACCGTGCCTGATAATGACTGGTCTGGTCATTACATCTACGCCGAAACTAAAGTATGGTTCTAATGGAGGCGCGAGAAGAGTATGAATTTTAACAAAAGTGCTTCAAAAATGATGACTAGAACTTTGAGTGTCCTTGCGCTTACCGCAGGTGTCGCTGCCGCTTCCGTGGCCGACAACAAGGACCTGATTGAAAGCAAGGTCGATTCCGCCAACGCTCACCGCGGCCTCGAGGTCACGGGTGCCATCCGCGGCGTTGCCCAGGCATCTTATTACGGCAACTCATCGTATTTCGGAACCGACGGCGATGCCTACGCCTCCCAGACGATGCCCGATGTCGAAAGGGACGAGTTCGTCAACGCGGACTTCAACTTCGGCTTCCGCCCCTGGGAAAGCGTCCGTGCGAACGCGATGCTGCGCCTCTACGCCGGCATGCAGGACTACTTCGCCTCGGCCGCCAAGATTATTGAGGTCCCCTGGATCAATGTCGAAGGCCAGATCGGCAACAACTTCCACTGGATCGTGGGTGATTTCCGCCAGCAGTACTCTCCGCTGACGTTGTTCGCCCCGGATGTCGACATCATGTACGAACCGCAGGTGTTCGCCCGCAAGCGCCACATGGCCGAAAAGCAGCAGCTCCTCGAGGGCAACCAGAGGAACCTGCAGGGTGCGAACCTCCAGTTCCGTATGGACCTGAACGACATCTTTGGCCAGGTCCGTGCCGAAGGTATCTTCGCCCGAGTGAACCGCGCCCAGGCTCTTGACCTTTCCGGTGCCGAAGGCAACATCCTTCCGAACGAAACCATTCCGGGTGCGACTCAGGCTGCCAACATGGACAAGTTCCTCATTGCCGGTAACCTGGAACTCCTCCCGCTCAGGAAGAACGCCTACCTCGCCGGTACGATGATGTACATCTTCGACAACGAGGATTCGCGAGCCTACACCTACCGCCACTACAATGCGGACGGTGAACTGAGCCTCAACACGAAGGATCCCTACCAGATATCCGCCATCAATCCGTACGAACTCGACCCCCAGAAGACCCTCGTCCTCGCTGGCCGCGTGGGTGGCGATGTCGCAGGCATGATGAATAACAGGGGGCTCATCCTTGACGCTACGGCGGAACTCGCCATGTCGATGGACGATGTCATCAACCGTGATTACGTCGTCACGACGGCTGACGACCCGCTCGCATTCACGCTCGACGGAATGACCTTCTATAAGAGTGTCGAAAATACGGAAACCAACAACGGCCTTGCGGTCAATGCGACCCTCAATGCCGGATACAAGACCGATTCCTGGAGCGTCAAGCTCGTCGGCGACATTATCTTCAACGATAGCGCATGGTTCAACAACCTTGCTCAGTCGCCCAAGTTCTTTGCCCAGCGCATCCTGAATTCTGACTACGACGGCGAGACTGTCAAACACAGCGTAAAGTCTCCGCTTTACTCGACCTTCGACGCTCTCTACAATTTCGCCCCGAAGTTCTCTCCGGCTCCCATTACCATGAGAACGGATGACAACGGCTTCAAGCAGCAGCCGTCCAGCTACAACATTGCCCCGTACAACAAGAACTCCTGGACTGGCAACGTCTACTCCAAGGCTCAGATTGCCCTCCTCAATGCGATGGCCGATCCGAACATCCAGATGGTCCTCCCGAACGGCATGGCTTCTGCGAACCGCGAAGGTGGCCGCGCGAACCTCATCGGCAACGTGGGTGAATGGTTCGAGGCTCAGGCCCTGTTCGGCATCTACACGCAGGTCGCCCCGCTCTACGGGTTCACCGATATCTCCTACACGGAATATGGTGCTGGCCTCAAGGCCGACATCTTCAAGGTGCTCGGGTTCTCCAAGCCTCTCGAGATTTCCGGTTCTTACAAGCATTCCGAACGTACCATGGAATTCGACCCGACGCTCCCCTTCATGGGTACCCCGGTCGACGGCAAGGCCGAGTTCAAGACGGACTTCATCAATGCCGGCCTCTACGTGCAGTACCTGCCGCGCCTTGGTGTGACTGCCGGCTTCCAGATGATCAACATGGAAATGAACGACCTCCAGCAGAAGCAGAGCGTTGCCGAATACGCCGGCATCGCAGCGACGGTCCCGATGGTCAAGGGTAAGCAGATGCAGTGGATGGTCGGCCTCGACTACACGCTCGACAAGAGCGCCTGGCTCTCCCTGAACCTCGGCATGGTGACGGTTGAAAATACCTACAACACCGATCCGGCGCTCTATGCTGCCGATGGTGCGGTGAACTTGCCTGCCCATGCAGAGGATGTGAAGGTCGGTGGCGTCTGGCCAACGGAATTCACGAACAAGTTTACACAACTTATTGTTGAAGCCTCCATTAACGTGGAATTTTAATGGGAGGGATGAAAGATGATGAATAACAAGAAGACCACGCTCATTTTTGCGACCGCTCTTATGTTCTCTGCAACGGCGGCCTTCGCTGAAGCCGATTCCTCGGTTGTCACGAAGCAGACCTCGTTCCTGCAGAAACTTGATTCCTTGAACAAGTCCATCCTGGGCCTCCGTTTGGGCGGAACCGCCAAGGCCGGCGCCCTCACCTCCATGGCGACTTCCGACCAGTTCCTTGACAATTCCGCCACTCAGGAAAACCAGGCCTTTACCGACGTGAACCTCAAGTTCCTCGCCCAGCCCTCTTCCGAGACCCGCCTCGACGTGCAGGTCCGCCTCCACAAGGATTGGCAGAGCGGCGTCGACGAGAACAACAACCCGGTTATCGGTCACTGGTTCAGCTACGATGGCAAGATCCTGAACAACCATGTCGATTTCAACTTGGGATACATGCGTGTCGGTTACACCCCGCTCACCATCAATACCCCGCAGGTTGAAATCCTCCAGGAGCCCGAGATCTTCGCTCAGAACCGAGTCGAGGCTCTGTCCTACCGCAATCTCGACACGACGTCCCGCCGACTCATGCAGGGCCTGAATGCCGAGTTCCATAGTGGTAACGTGGGCGCCCTCGACGATATCTATGCACAGGCGACTGGTGCGCGTCTGCGCAACACCGCGAAGAAGAACGACCAGGTGTTCTTCGACTTCGACTGGGCCGACCGCTATGCCTACGGTCTCCGTACCGGTCTTAGCGCCTTCGGTGCCAATCTCGGTGCGAACTTTGTCGGTGCGCTTGACCGCCGCCTCACCACTCGCTCCCGTGACCTCGGTCTGAAGGATACCATCTTCTACGACAACAACAGCGTCCTCTCTGTTGAACTGGGATTCAACTCGAAGAAGCTCCTCCCGCATCTGCCGGTTAACTTCGGCCTCAATGGGGAATATGCGATGTCCTGGTGGGAAGTCGATGCCGAATACATGGACACTGACCCCTCCTTCGATACGCAGATCAAGGAAGCCCCCGTTCCCGATGGCGATGTCATGACGAGCATTGTGTACGTGTCTTCGACCGTGAATGCCAAGGACGCCGAAAGGACTACGGTTGACCTGATGGACGACAAGGGCACGGCCCTGAACGTGCGCCCCTTCGTGGAAGGTTCTGTTGCCGGCGTTAACTTCAAGGTGGACGGCATGTACCTCATGAACGATAAGGAGTTCTGGTCCGACCTCGCTTCTTCGCCGAACTACATGAACAATGGGATTATCTTCAACGCGAACGCCCTCTATGGCGATGCCGACCAGGAAGTGGCAAAGAACTTTGCCTCGGGTAACCTCGAGAACCTCTACTTCATGGTCTACAACACCGACCTCCTGACGGCCGCGACGCTCATGTCTTCCGGTACCAAGACGGTTCTTTCGGGTTCTTCCGAAGCCGTGGAACTCTACTACCGCCTGTACAACAACTACAAGCTCGCTCACTTCTACCGCAACGCTTACGATGCCAACACGATGAAGAAGCTCGAGGCCGCCCAGGCGCTCCTCCTGATGGACCCGTCCGTGAACCTCGCCATGCCTTACGGCCTCGCGACGCCTGACCGCAAGGGATTCGCCGCATCGATCGATGCAGATTGGAACGATGCCGTTGAAGTCAATGTCCGCTTCTCCCAGTACACTGCCGAAGCTTCCGACAACAAGTACACGACAATCGGTGCCGGCCTCGGCGTCGACGTCGGCCGCCTTGTTCCGTCGCTTGACCGCAAGATCAAGGTTTCCGGCTCCTTCGAGAAGGCTACCGAGGATTCCTACCTGCAGCGCTCTTCGCAGCGAATCGTAGGTGGCTTCTCTGCCGATATCTGGGGCCCGATTGCTTTGGAATTCGGTGCCCAGATGCTTAACAAGAAGTTCGAGGGCAACGTGTTCGGTATCGCGGGTCTCCCTGTCGGGATGTCCTTCATCCAGAAGGTTGACGAAATGCTCATCCTTGCTGGTCCGCGCGTCCGCATCGCTCCGGAATCCTACATCACTGTCCGCTACGGCATGCTGAAGAACACCGTGGGCTACAAGACCCCGAACGCTGCCGCAGCCCTGGATGCTACCTTACCCCCGTACGTGGATAAAGAACTCTCTGTCGACAAGAACATTATCTCCGCCGATGTGACGGTTAATTTCTAGTGAGGTCGAAAATGAAGAATATAAAGATTTCTCTTCTTGCTGCCGGCGCTACCATCGCGCTCCTGGCTTGCTCCTCCTTGGAAGTCAGCAATCCGGAATCCGAGAACTACCCGGAAGGCTGGTCTACTGCTGAATACATAAGCATTAACCCCGACCTCCGTGCACTCCAGATTGCGGACCAGGTCAACATCATGAACACCCTTTCCGGTGCGGCGTCTGACGAAGCCGACTTTACGGCCGATACCGTGCTGATGACGAAGATTGCGCTTGAGTATGCAGCCTTCACCGAGAAGAATCTCGACTTTAGCGACAAGTCGAAGATGAAGTACCTCAAGCAGTTCAATATCAATGGCGTGAGCAACGAGCCTGCCGTGTTCGACACGCTCACCCTCGACTCGTCCGTGTTCGCAAGGCAGTTCCTGGTATATGGCAAGGTCGAAGGCCGTCCGTACCGCAAGTGCAAGGACAGCGAGAGCAACCTCGTTAAGAAGGGCTCCTGCCAGTCCGACGAGGCTAATGCGAATATCGGCTATATGGCGCACCTCTACTGCTCCAATGCCGGTGTCACGTACTGCATCGACTGCGCCGTTACGGATGAATGCCCCGAAGTCATTATCGACGAGCCGGAAAGCTCTAGCTCCGAGGCCGCTCCGGAATCTTCCGAGACGGCGGGTGAAGGCGATTCTAGCTCCAGCGAGGGCGCCGAACCCGAATCTAGCGAAGCTACTGCCGACAGCTCGAGCAGCGAAGCGGCTGGCGATGAAAGTTCAAGTTCTGTTGCTGAATAAAAGGTGGGATTACTATGAAACTCAAACTTTTTGTAACGACTCTTGCGGTTGCCTGCGTGGCGATGTCCCAGGCTGCAGCCGACAAGGTGATTGGCTATTTCCCCTACTGGAGCCAGTATTCCCAGTTCTACCCGAAGGATATCCGCTATAACACGGTTACCCACATTCACTATTCTTCGCTCATGCCTGCCGAAGACGGCTCGCTCGCTTTCCCCGACGAAAACGACGCTCCTAACTACGACTCGCTCGCGGCCATGTGCGCTGCTAACAACGTGCAGCTCGTGGTCTCCGTGGGTGGCATGGAAGCCGAAGGCAACCTGAAGGCTATCGCCGGTTCCGACGAAACGCTTGCTGCCTTTGTCAACAACCTCAAGACTTGGGTTGGCGAACACAATGCCAAGGGCATTGAACTCGACTGGCAGAACATGGCGGCTGAAGATGCCGAAGGCTATGCCAAGATGGTGAATGCCCTTACGGATGCCTTCTCTGGCTCCATTGTGGCTTCTACCATGTACCCCTTCGTCGCGATGGAACCGTACACCGCCGAAGTGATGAACAAGCTCTCCTACATCAACGTGTTTATCCCTGACCAGATGAACGAAGACAACTCTACGCTCGTTCCGAACCAGGGCGGCAAGATTATTGCCGAAACGCTCGATAAGGCTGCAGGCGCAGGCATCCAGAAGGATCTCCTGGTGCCGGTGGTCTACTTCTACGGCAAGTCCTTCCTCGGTGCGACCGGCTTCGGCTCTTCTCACCAAGGTGTGGGCAGCGGTAACGAAGGTTACCTCCCGTACAAGGAACTCATGAGCAAGTTCGATACTCCGGACTACAAGGTGACCTTCGATTCCGAATCGCAGTCTGAACTTGCTGTGAGCAAGGAAGAGGCGATTGTGTTCATGGGCATTCCTTCCGTGAAGGCTGTGGCCGAGAACGTGAAGAACAACGGCTTTGCCGGTGTGGCGGTCTACGACGTGTCGCAGGACCATCACGAACCCATTGTCTCCGTGCTCGTGACCATCGGTTTGGAACTCCGCCCCGGTGTGAACTACAAGACCGCGAAGAAGTAATCCTTACGTAGGTGATGAATTTAGGAAGGCGCCCAATGGGCGCCTTCTTTTTACGTCATGGCGGGCTTGACCCGCCATCTCCTTGCATAATTATGTAAGTGAGACCACGGTAACGTCATGGCGGACCTGATCGCAATAGCCACTTGCAGTTCTACTGCTTAGTGGCTATGATCCTCGGCAACGGGGACGCCATCTATAAAGAAGAAATCGGAAGGTTGCCTATGGGGTTGCCTTCCTCGAGTTTCTTGAACAAATCGGCGGTTACGCCAATGTACATTACTTTGCCGTTATTGTTTGTTAAGATGTATGTGTAGCTTTTGTTCTGCATAGAAGTTGTTCCTGCAGTAAATCTAACATAATGGTTTGTCATATTATGACATCAGGGAGATGGCGGCTCGTGGGCCGCCATGACGTAAACGAAAAAAATCCCCGGACGATTGTCCGGGGATTGGAATTTCTAACAGCTAGCCAGGATTACTTGACCTTGATGCTTACGCTCTGGATCTTGCTTCCCTGCTTCACGCGGACAATGTACTTGCCTGCGCTGAGTTCCGACATCGGGATCCAGTTGCTGCCTGCGCCGAGTTCCGATTGCATGCTCTTCGCAATCTGGCCGAGGGTCGTAATCACCTGGATGGAAGCCTTGCCGCTCTGGCTGGTGGTCAGGAGCAGCCCGCCGTTCACGAACTTGGCGCTGAATACGTTCTGCGGCTTCTGGAGCATGATCGGCGTGCCGTTGCCGCTACCGATGGTGATAATAATCGTGGAGTCGATGCCTGCCCATTCATCCGTTTCCTGGGTCGTAGCCCTGATGGTCACGGTGGCGTCCACATCGCCGGCGCAGAGGAATCCGTTGAAGTTGATGGCGTATGGAGAGACCTCGGCACCGTCAAAGGTGTAGGTGATCGGGGACTTCGCCATAGGAGTCTGTTCGATGAACACGTTCTCGGTGCTAGAACCCTTCTCGACGGTCATCGACCTGAAGTTCTTGCCCAGTTCGTCCATCATCTTGCCGTATTCGACGGTGATGGTGTCGCTCATGGCGATGTAGCCGGTCGTTGCCGGTGCGGTCGCTACGATTTTTGCGGTGCCGATTGTACCGGTAAACTGGTACATGTAAACGGTAGCTCCATCAGCCTTGCCGAAGCATGCCGCGGAGTTAGAGCACTTGGCCTTCTTGATCTTGACGATTTCGGGGTTGAGCGATGTGACCGTGATGGTCGAACCCTGGTCCGTCTGACCAGTTGCAGATACGATAACTTCGTCCTTGGTGCCGTCCTTGTCCAGGTCTCTCATGCTCTTGCTCTTGGTGCAGGAGCCGCCGATGAAGCACTTGAAGTCTTCGAAGTCGCTGATAGTCTGTCTCGGTTCGGCGGTCACGGTGATGATGGACTGGGAACCGTCGTTGCCGGTCATGATGACAAAACCCGGGTTCTTGACGGCGCCTGCAGAGGTCACGACGGTTTCGTCGCTGGAGGTGTAGGTACAGCCGGACTTGAATGCGCTAGAGGCACTGCCTGCGGTTTCCTTGACGGTAGTCGGAGTGAAGGAGCAACTGCCGCTCTTAAGTGTCGCGGTGAATTGGCTTGTCCAGTCCGTGGCGTTCTTGGTGAGGTAGCTCTTTACAAAGTTGCCCGAAGCAGTGTAGCTTGCGCTAGCGAGCTCGGACTGCTTGGTGAGGGCCTTGTCGCCGGAGAACAAGGCGGAGCCTTCATCGGAAGCGTTTCCAATCTTGGTCACCTTTTGGCGGAGGCTCCAGTTGCAGTTGCTAATCTTGTTGCTTTCCATGAAGCTCGTCCATTCGGAGGACGGACCCGTTTGGGCATCGCTCTTACCGTCGGCGGTAGTGGTACCCCATTCGGTAATGAATACGGCGTTGCCGCTATTCTTTGCGCTAGTGATTTTAGAACCAAATTGACCGACCGTATGTGTTCCTGCATAGAAGTGGAATACGTAACCAACGTTTGTTCCGCTTACACCACCATATTGGTCGAGCTGAGACCAGCTAGGTGTGCCGACTAGTACCAGGTTTTGGGACTTTGCGCGAATTCCTGAAATAACGGCGTTAGCATAGTTCTTAATACTGCCCCAGTCCTGGCCTTGACGGGGTTCGTTAAACACTTCCCAGATGATGTTGGGGACGTTTGCATATTTTGCAGCCATTTCTGTAAAGAACGGCTTTGCGAGGTCTTGTTCGTAGTCGGCTCTATGACTGTGCCAGTCGATGATGATATAGATGTCGTTTTCAATGGCGGCTTCCACCATGATGTCGATCTTGCTCTTCTGCGTGTCAGGGTTACCCTTATAGGAGTAGCCTGCATCGAGCTTGTTGCTTGTACCGCCATCGCTGTCGTAATATTCGATACCCATGGCGTAGCGGAACACGTCGATCTTCAGGTTGTCGACGGCCCACTTAATCACTTCCTTGTTGTAGTACTGAATGCCGGTAGCATCGGACCAGAACATGCTCATGCCGCGGATCATTGCTTCCTTGCCGCTTTTCTGGCCCACGATCTTGCCGCCGTCAGTTCCTAGGGCGCCGTGGACCTGCACGGGACCTACGCGGAGGGGTTTGGCCGTGGATGCAGCCGCATTGGCCTCCATCGCGCCCAAGAGGAGCGCGCCTGCGGCCAGTGCCTTTATCGTATTGCTAATCCTAGTCATAAAAGACTCCTTTATATGCCAAAAAAAATAGATTATGTTCACCCATCCAGGCTGTAAAATATAGTTTCGTTGTTTACTTGTGTATCCGCGAAACTATTCCCGAATAAAAGATATTTATAGTTCGTAATCTTTCCTTGTAAAGATGTTTTTACAGTGATGCAGGTCGCACGGAATGGAAACCGGCGGTGGAGGTTCGGAACGGAATGTCCCTATTTTGGGGTGGAGTGGCCTGCTATTGAAAAAGTGTGACGAATCGAACTGTTTTTCGAAAAAAGTGTTTTTTTTACTTTTTGTTCTTGCTTATCGCGAAAAAAAAGATATATTTGCGTTAAACCATGTCCCCTCCGGGGGGCTTTCACAAATAAAAAAAGAGAGAGATACTATGAACAAGAAAATTACACTCGCTGCTCTTGCCGGCGCTGCCATGGCTTTTGCTCAGGGTCCCGTTGATCCGGAGTTCCTTTGGGACGGTGCTACTGACACCCAGGGCCAGGTGATTACCGGCTCTACCGAAACCAAGACTTCTGGTTACTGGTACGATTACAACGATAAGAACGACGGTGGTTCTTCTGCCTTCACGTTCCCCGCCGGAATCGAAGCCAACACCTACGGTAACTTCTACGGCCCGCTCGTTGAAGCCTACTACGGTATCAAGGCTACCATCACGATGGGCGAAGGCTACGACTATCCGTATGCCGGTATCGGCTTCAACATTTGGAGCGAAGACCAGGAAGGTGTTGACATTTCCGCATGGGGCGGCATCTGCTTGGCTTACGAATCCACCATCGGTTTCGGCATCGAACTCGGTGTTGAAGACGAAAAGAACGTGACTGGCTACGATAACTACAAGGCTACCGTTGCTAAGTCCCCGAGCGCAACTATGGCCAACTTCGCATGGGCCAAGTTCAGCCAGGGTGAATGGGGTAAGGTCGTCTCTATCGACGACGTCCTCGCCAAGACTGCTGCCATCAAGCTGAAGTTCGAAGGCACCGCTGGTACTTCCGGTAACTTCCGTATCTGCCAGATCGGTTCTCTCAACAAGTGCACCAAGTGCGAAGCTGAACCGATCGGTGCAATCAAGTCTGTCGCAGCTGCTAGCTCCGTCAAGGCTCAGCTCTCTGGCCGCGTCCTCTCCTTCCAGGGCATCTCTTCTGCCAAGGCCGAAGTGATCAACCTCCAGGGCCAGGTCGTGAAGTCCGCCACTGTTAGCACCTCCATGGACCTCTCCAGCCTCGACGCTGGCATCTACATGGTCCGCGTTGCTGGCAAGAACGTGAACCTCGCTCAGAAGATTGTCCTCAAGTAATCTGCTGACTGTAGAAATTCGACACCCTGACCTTCGGGTCGGGGTGTTTTTTTATGCGAAGGAACAAGGGATTCTGTATAAGGTATTGCATTTGTAAAACGATGAGTTTATATTCACGTTGAGGTGGTCCACGATTTAGGGAGGAATTCGATCATGAAAAAATGGAATGTGTTTGCAGCTGTCGTTTTTACGGCCGTGAGCATCTTTGCTCAGGGTCCCGTTGATTCGAAATTCCTTTGGGATGGCGATACTGACACCCTGGGCCAGGTGATCACCGGCTCAACCGAAACCAAGACTTCCGGTTACTGGTACGATTTCACCGATAAAGGTGATAGCGGTACCTCTGTTATTACATACCCTGCAGGAATCGAAGCCAACTCCTACGGTAACTTCTACGGCCCGCTCGTTGAAGCCTATGGTGGCATCAAGGCTTCCATTACGATGGGCGAAGGCTACGAATATCCGTATGCCGGTATCGGCTTCAACATCTGGAGCGAAGACCAGGAAGGTGTTGACATTTCCGAGTGGGGTGGCATCTGCTTGGCTTACGAATCCACCATCAGCTTCGGCATCGAACTCGCTGTTGAAAACGAAAAGACCGTGACTGGCTACGATAACTACAAGGCTACCGTTGTCAAGTACCCGAGTAGCCCTGCTATCAACTACCCATGGTCTAAGTTCAGCCAGGGTGGCTGGGGTACTGAAGTTCCTATCGATGACGTTCTTGCCAAGACTTATGCCATCAAGCTGAAGTTCGAAGGCACCGCCGGTACTTCTGGTAATTTCCTCATTTGCCAGATTGGTTCTCTTAACCAGTGTACTAGGTGTAGGCAAATATGTTGCCTTCCTCCTGATACTTCGATTAGCGTTCCGGTCCGGGCGGCCAGTTCCGTCAAGATGTCGCTTAATGGACGCATGCTCTCTTTTGAAGGGATTGCTCTTGCGAAGGCCGAAGTGGTTGACCTGCAGGGCCGCGTCGTAAAGTCCGCTACAATCAGCACTACCATGGATCTTGCTGGCCTCGATGCGGGAATTTACATATTGCGTGTTTCAAGTCACGGGTTTTTGCAGACAAAGAAAATTTTCCTCAAGTGATTTTCTAGTGGCAATTTTTTGACACCTTGATTTATGAATCAAGGTGTTTTTTTTGTATGTAAAATAAAATTTCTTTTTAGAACAAACGAATGTATATTAGAGTTAGGGTTAAACTTTTTTATCAGGGGAGGTTCATTATGAACAAACGAAGTACTCTCGGCATATTAGCCTGTGCAGCGACCGCTGCAATTGCCGCAGGGAATGTATCCAGTGGTCTTTATTGGAATGGCGCAATCGATACTGATGGTCGTGTCAATACGGGGTCAAATGACTTGACATCCGGTTATTGGTATAACTACAGCGATGACAATGATGGTGGTACATCTAGATTGGTTTTCCCGGCAGATGTCGAAGCGAATACCTATGGTAATTTCTTCGGGCCGCTTATCGAAGCCTATAGTGGCATCAAGGCGCACGTTTCGCTCGGTGACGGCTACGATTATCCGTACGCTGGTCTCGGCTTTAACATCTGGAGTGAAAACCAGGAAGGTGTAGATATCTCTTCTTGGGGTGGCATCGTAATCGGGTATGAATCTAGCCTTGGTTTTAACACCATAATCAGTGTTGAAGACGAAAAGAGCGTGACTGGCTACGATAATTACAGGGCGCGCGCACCCAAGGCTCCGAGCGGCAATCAACTGGTACTGCCGTGGTCGGAATTCAAGCAGCAAGGCTGGGGTACTCCGGCTGACCTGAATTATGTCCTTACTCGTGCTAACGCTATTAGACTGCAGTTCGAAGGCACTGCAGGTACGAGCGGTGACTTCCGTATAACCAGCATCAGGTCTATCGAGGGTACTCCCGGTACCCAGATTGTGCCGCCCGATACAGGGGTCGTTCCTCCTGTTATCCCGCCGGTCATTCCGCCTGTATCGCAGTTTGCTTCCGATACGCTCTACTGGGATGGATCCGTGGATATGGACGGCCGTGTCAATACGGGGTCGGATGATTTGACTGCCGGTTACTGGTACGAGTATACCGATGAAAATGATGCTGGCACATCCAAATTCATATACCCGTCGGATGTCGAAGAAAATGAATACGGTAATTTCTTTGGCCCGCTGGTTGAGGCTTATGGTGGCGTCAAGGCTCATGTTTCGCTCGGTGATGGTTACGACTATCCGTATGCCGGTGTCGGATTCAATATCTGGAGCGAAAACCAGGAAGGCGTAGATGTCACCTCTTGGGGCGGCATCGTACTAGAATACGAGTCTACGAGCTCCTTTACGCTGCAAATTGTGACCGACAACGAAAAGGATCTGGGGTACGACAATTTCAAGGTGTATGTTCCCAAGTCCACTACCGTTCGTGAAATTGAATTCCCCTGGTCGGCGTTCAAGCAGAGTGGTTGGGGTGAGGAATTCGATAGGGATTCTGCCCTTGCACGTATTGCCGCTGTCCGCATTCAGTTTGAAGGCACTGCCGGTATGCAGGCTGATTTCCGTATAACCAAGATCAGGTCGATTACGAGCGGCTCTGGCACGGTTGTTCCGCCCACTCCGATTGTAACGGAACTTGTATCCAACTCGATCTTCTGGGATGGTGCACAGGACGATATCGGCAGGGTCAGCACGGGTTCGGATGAACTGACTTCCGGTTACTGGTACCAGGAAACCGACGAAGACGTGCATGGTCGTTCCAAGTTCGTATGGCCGGCTAATGTCCATGAAGACGAGTACGGTAACTTCTTCGGCCCGCTCGTCAAGGCTTATAACGGTGTCAAGGGCCGTGTGAAGCTGAAAAATGGTGCTCGCCATCCGTATGCAAGCCTTGGCTTCAACATCTGGAGCGAAGAGCAGGAAGGCGTTGATGTCTCTGCCTGGGGCGGCCTCGTCATTGAATACGAATCCACTATCGACTTCTCTGTAGAACTCGTGACTGACGACAACAAGAAGGCTCCCTACTACGGTACCTACGTGGCGTCTGCACCCAAGTCCCGCCACCATGTCCGCCAGCTGGTGATTCCTTGGTCGAAGTTCAAGCGTTCTACGGGTTGGGGCCTCGCTGTTAACAAGACTTCTGCCCTTAAGCACATTGCAGCAATCAAGTTCAAGTTCGAAGGCCATGCCGGTACTGTCGGTGACTTCCGCATAACCAAGATCAGGTCGATCAACAACGGCTATGCAGTTGCCATTAACAAGCCTGAAGCGGTCGAAGTTGCTGCCGTGGAACCGGTGAGCCGTCCGGCGGCAGATGCGAAGGTGATCCTCTCCGATCGTACGCTCTCGTTCGAGGGAGTCACTTCCGGCAAGGCCCAGGTGGTCAACCTCCGCGGCCAGGTCGTGAAATCCTTCGACGTCGGCGCTTCGGCGGACCTCTCGAATCTCGATGCCGGTGCCTACATGGTCCGCGTTGTAGGTCAAGGGGTTTCGATGACAAAGAAGATTGTGCTGAAATAATCGGGTGATTTCGTTCACATAGAGGGCCCGGAGCGTGTGCTCCGGGCTTTTTTTTTGATTATTTCGTAGATAAATGCCGAATAGAAAGGTATATTATGGGAAAAATGACGAGGAATTCTCAGATGAAGAAAAATTGGCTTTTCCCGGCGCTCGCTATCGGCGCCGCCGTGATGCTTTCTGCTTGTGGCGATGATCCTTCTTCGCCGACTCCTGCTCCAGTTCCCCCGGCAAGTAGCGCCGTTGTTCCTGTGCCTACTTCGTCTGCCGGTGGCAGTGGCACCGTACAGACCCCTTATGGAACCCTGCCCACGACGGCGGATCCCAATGCCGCCTACACCTGGTACGGTGTCTGGAAGGGCATCTACTACAAGACTCTCCCGGAAGAGGCTGCGCTTTACCCCACGCTCGCGAACGACTGGAATGTCGTTTTCGGCAACTACATCGCTGCCGGCATGTACCCGGCCCGTATCGTTTGGGATACGCAGAACGATTCCTACTGCCTCATAGACGAGTGCACGAACGGCTACAAGAAGCGCGGATGTACCGTGTCTGAAGGCATCGGCTACGGCATGCTGCTTGCGTTCTTTATGGGCGATATGGACGCCCTCAATTCCCTCTGGTACTACAGCAAGGGCTATCGCGAATATCAGGCCGGCCCGAATCTGACTCCGTGGAAGGTGGGGACGTATTCCTATGAATCCCTCGTGATGCCGTCCAACGCTTCGTCGGCGACGGATGCCGACTTGGACATTGCGACGGCCTTGATTCTCGCCTATTACAAGACGGGTAACGAGGTGTACCTCTCCGATGCCCTCCTGATTGCGGGCTCCATCTGGCAATATGAAATCAGCCCGACGGGATTGATCTATTCCGGCAACATGGCGATGTGGAAAAAGGACGGGAGCGCGTACAACCCGAGCTATTTCTCACCGATTGCGCTTAGGCTGTTTGCCCTTGTGGACAAGTCTCACGACTGGATGGGCGTGCTCAACACGATGTACAACTACATGCTGGGCGTGCAGGCGAAGGGCCCTGGGCTTCTTCCGGACTGGAGCGATGCGAATGGCAACGCTGTTGACCCGAAGAACGGCAGTGCTCCCTTTACTTACTACAGGTTCTTCCATGAAGCCGTGCGCGTGCCGTGGCGTATTGCATGGGACTACTACTGGACGCAGGACCCGCGTGCTCTGCAATTGCTCAAGGGCATGAACGACTTCATTGTGGGCAAGACGAATGGCAATCCGGACAACCTCCCGACCACTGCGGGTGCGATGATCTACTCTGCGGTGACGGGCATGCCGGACAGTACGCTCAAGAGCGCGAACCTGCAGCCGCATTTCCATGGCGCATGGTGCCTCACGGGTATGGGTGTCAACCAGGCTTGGGTGAGTGCTTGTACCCAGGCGTTCAACCAGAAGACCATCAGCGGGTTCAGCTACTTCCCGCACATCCTCATGACGATGTTTGGCGAACTGCTGAACGGGTACTTCATCAAGCCCGAACTGCTCCCGCTGTAACGGTCGGCTTTCATAGGCATTTAACGCTCCGCAACCTTGCGGGGCGTTTTTTTGTAGATTTGCATGTATGGAAAATGATTCTTTGAATACGGAAACCGTGTTGAACGATTCTGCAAGCGCTGTGCCGGATGGTGCGGCGAACATGCCGGATAGTGCTGCGCCGGCGATGAACATGCCTACGCCCGAGCAGTTGGGCATTACGGTGAAGGCCGGGCCCGAGGGCGGCATGCCCACGGTTACGGTGGGCGATACGTTTGAATTTCCGGTTACGGTGAGCTGGAGCGTGCAGGGTAGCGCCCTCTTGGTGGTGCCCGCAGGCTCCGCGAACGCGAAGGGCCTTACGCAGGTGGCCATGTCGCAGGAGTCGGCGCGGTCCGTGAAGGACGGCGCCGAGGTGGCCTCGATTACCTTTACGTACAAGATCCTGGCGGCCGATACGGGCAATTTGCATATTCCTGCCATGCGGTTCGAGATTCCGACGCAAATGGGGCAACCGCTCGATTTGCGGAGCGAGAGCGTGGATGTGCGCGTGAACGAGCCCTTTAACCCGCTCCCGCTCGTGGTGGGCCTGGTGGTGGCTGTCTGCGTGCTCTGTGCGGGCCTGTGGCGTGCCAAAAGGCGTGCTGCGGCGAAGGCGGCTGTTGCCGCAAGGAATGCCGCACAAGATGCCCTGCGCGAAAAGATGATGGTCCTGAAGCAGCGCGTGAATACGGCCGATAGTCGCGAGTGGCTGCTGGAACTGGAAGGCGTCTGCAAGGAATTTGTCGCGGAAAAGTTCGGGATTTCCGCGGTCAACCTGGAAACTCTGGTAAAGGACGGCAAGCTCGAGGGCTGGGAAGGCCTCGTGGAGGAATTCGCGCATGCCCGCTATGGCGGCGGCAAGCGCGACGGCTTCGAGAACAGGGAAACTTGGAAAACCGCCGTGAAACTTATGGGAATCTCGGAAGAAGATTAGGTTTTGGCGTCTGTAGATTTCATATCTTTCAGATATGGCCTCTTCAAAATCCCTTGTTGCTTTTTTAGCCCTGTTCCTGGTGCTTTCGTCCTTTGCGTTTGCGGGGAACCCGGTCGCTCGCCCCTCGACGAGCGGCAAGTTGCATGTAGTGGGCACGGAACTCTACGACGAGAACGGTAAACTCGTGATGCTCCGCGGGCCGAGTACGCATGGCCTCACGTGGTACCCGCAGTATGTGAACAAGAAGCTTTTCCACCAGCTGAGTACGGAATGGAATACGAACTTGATAAGGCTTGCGATGTATTCCGACGACTACGTGAACGGCGACCGCGAAAAGAACCTGGAAATCTTGCGCAGGGGTGTGGAGTACGCGATTGCAAGCGACATGTACGTGATGGTGGACTGGCATATCCTTACGGACAACAACCCTAACGAGAATTTGGCCGAGGCGATTGCGTTTTTTAACCAGATGGCAAAGGAATATGCGGATATCCCGAACGTGATTTTTGAAATCTGCAACGAGCCCAACGGCGACTGTACCTGGGAAGACATCAAGGAATATTCGAACATCATCATTCCCGTTATCCGCAGGCACAAGCCCGATGCGTTAATCCTTATCGGCACGCCGAATTATGACCGTGAAATTCAGTTCCCGGCGAAGGACCCGGTGGAGTTTGAGAACGTGATGTACTCGTTCCATTTCTATGCGACCTCGCATAAGGAAGATTACCGCGCGAAGTTGCGAGAAGTCGTCGGGAGCGGCACTCCGATTTTTATTACCGAAAGCGGCCTCTGCGAAGCCTCGGGCGACGGCAAGATTGATTTCGAGAGCGTGAAAATCTGGTACGCGCTGCTCGATTCGCTCCACCTGAGTTATACCATTTGGAGCCTCTCGAACAAGGAGGAAGAATCCGCGATGGTGAAGGACGATTCGCCGGCGGAAGAATTCCTGACGGACGAAGACCTCACGCTTTCGGGCCAGTTCGCGAAGCATATCTTCCAGGGCAAGGACATTGCAGAAATCTCGCTTGTCTATACGCCTGCGACGGACTTCAAGATTATCGCCCGCAGCAGGCCGTACATTGCCTGGTGCATATTTGCGGCCCCGGTATTTGTTTTGCTGTTTATCATATTCGCGGTGCAGAAGATCAAGAAGCGGCTCAAGCAGAAGCATATCCGGACATACGACCAACTTCTCCAATACAGTAACAGGGAAGAGGCCGGAAGGTTCAATTCTAGGCCGGGCCAGGTCATTTTCGGCGACTTGCTTTTGTTCCTGAGTGCGTTCGCGACCCTGATATACCTCTGCTGGCGTGTGACCTGCTCCATCCCGTATGCTTACGGCTGGATTGCGGTGGCCGGGAGCATTGTTTTGCTGGTGGTCGAAATTTTCGGGTTTGTCGAATCGCTCATTCACAATAGTGCCATCCTCAAGTTGCGTGAACATCCGCTCCCGCATATCGAGGATGCGGACTTCCCGGACGTGGACGTGTTCGTATCGACCTACAACGAGCCAACGGAACTTTTGCGCAAGACTCTTGTCGGCTGCAAGCACATGGATTACCCGGACAAGTCGAAGGTGCATATCTACCTGTGCGATGACCATCGCCGGCCTGAGATGCGTGCGCTGGCCGAGGAACTTGGCGTGAACTATTTCGACAGGCCCGACAACGAGGGAGCGAAGGCGGGCAACCTGAATGCGGCGCTGGCCCGCAGCAGTTCGCCCTACGTGGTCACTTTCGATGCCGACATGATTCCGCAGCGCAAGTTCTTGCTCAAGACCATCCCGTATTTTGTGGATGCGGAACGCATCAATGCGACCCTGCCCGAAGAACGCCGCCGCCCGCTCGGTTTTATCCAGACTCCGCAGAGTTTCTACACGCCCGATGTGTTCCAGCATAACCTCTATGCCGAAAAGAACGTCCCCAATGAGCAGGATTATTTTTACGACGTAATCGAGGCCGCGAAGACCTCTACCAACAGCGTCATCTACGGCGGTTCCAATACGGTCATTTCGCGCAAGGCGCTCGAGGCGATTGGCGGTTTTTACACGAAATCCATTACCGAGGATTTTGCGACGGGTATGCTGATAGAATCGGCAGGCTTCGTGAGCCTCGGGCTTTCGGAACCGCTCGCTTCGGGCATCGCGCCTTCGTCTTTCCGCGAACACGTGCAGCAGCGCACCCGCTGGGGCCGCGGCGTGATTGCGACGGCGAAGCAGTTGAAGTTCCTGCGCAACCGCAAGCTGAACCTTTCGCAAAAGCTGAGCTACCTGAATTCGGTTGTCTACTGGTTCTCTCCGGTCAAGAATTTGGTCTATCTCGTTTCACCGCTGATGTTCGCTGTTTTCTGCATCCCGATTTTCAAGTGCACGCTGATTGACTTGGCTCTTTTCTGGCTGCCGATGCACTTGCTGCAGATGGTCGCCCTCAGGGTAAGCAGCCAGGGCAAAATATGTGCCCGCTGGAGCGGCATTTACGAGACCTCGGTCATGCCGTTCCTGCTCTTGCCCATTGTCAAGGAATCCCTGGGTATATCGCTCTCTACGTTCAAGGTGACCAGGAAGGACAAGCCCGGCGCAAAGAGGAGTATCGACAAACGGAGCCTTGTGCCGTTCATCATTCTGCTCTCGCTTACCCTTGCCGGCCTTGTCCGCATGACGTATATGCTCACCGTGCTGGAATATGTCGGCGTGCTCGCGGTGATGTTCTGGCTGTTGCGCAATGCGTACTACCTGACGATGTGCCTGTTCCTCGGGCTCGGCCGCGATACCGATGGCGAAAACGTCAAGGTGTTCGCCGCCGAAAATATAGCGCTCACGAAAAATGACGGGCAACGTTTCGAGGGAATTACGACCAAGTTAACGGAACATTCCGTCGACATCTTTACCGACGAGATGGATGTCCTCTATCTGGGTGAAGCCGCCCGGCTCGAGATAGTCAAGAAACATTACCGTTTGGAACTCAGGGGAACTGTAGTCTCTATCCGTCATTCGTGCAGCGAGAATGTCCCGAGCGTGTACACGTTCGAGATCCTGGACTTCGGCGAGAATAGGGACGAATACATCCAGATGCTCTACGACCGCACACCTACCTTGCCGCAGCGCTTGCGCCTGGGCGACGGCTATATCAGGAACTTCTGGAAGAATTTCAGTCAGCGCATCGCTGTGAAGTAGGTGTATGAAGATTGTCCGAGTAACGAGGGAAAGTGAACGCGCGGGAGCGTACTACGTGCGCATCCAGGCGATGATGCGCAAGCACCAGATTCCGCTTGATGCCGAAATCGATTCGCGTGACGGCGCGGACTGCCATTACGTTCTGGCGCTGGACGACATTTACCCGGTGGCCACCTGCCGCTGGTTTGAAGTTCGTGAGGGCGTTGCCGAAATCGGGCGCGTCGTGGTGCTGCCGGAATACCGCGGGCAGCACTTGGGCCGGGCCGTCGTCGCCGAGGCCGAAAAGTGGATGCGCGAGGCCGGCTTCAGGAAGGTCGAGATTTCGAGCCGCGTGAACGTCGCGGACTTCTACGAAAAAATGGGCTACCGCTTCAACGAAAACGGTAAAGCCCATCATGACACGTTCGAGTGCGTGTACATGGAAAAGGTTCTGTAAGCCTAGTAGAATACTTTTACGAGCAGTGTGCCCACGATTGTCGAGACGATGACGCTCACGAGGCCCGGTCGCATGAAGCTGTGGTTCAGCAGGTACTTGCCGATGACGGTAGTGCCCGAACGGTCGAAGTTCACGGTCGCGATGTCGGAGGGGTAGTTCGGGATAAAGAAGTACCCGTACACGCTCGGGAGTACGCCCAGGAGCACGGGGCCCGGGATGCCGAGGCTGTAGGCGAGCGGGAGCATGGCCACCACGACGGCGCCCTGCGAGTTGATAAGCACGCTCACTGCGAAGAAGGCGAACGCGATGGCCCACGGGTAGTGCTGCACGATATCCTTGAGGCCGCCCTGCATCACGTCGAGGTAGTTCGCGAAGTAGGTGTCGGCAAGCCACGCGATTCCGTAAATCGCGACGACGGCCACCATGCCGCTCTGCCACACGGCGCCTGCCACGGCCTTCTTGGGGTTCGCCTTGCAGAAGATAACCATGAACGCGGCAGCCGAAATCATCACAATCTGGATGATGATGTTCATGGCGAGCGGCTTTACCTGTGCCACGCCGTCGACGACCTTGCCGGTGGGGAATTGCGGGCGGATATCGTGTCCGATAATCTGGAACACGGAGAAGAGTACGATGACAGCGAGGGCGCCGAGGAAGATGAATACGGCGCGCTTGGCTTCCTTGGAGACTTCCTTGTCGAGCACGGAGGCGGTGCTGCCGTACATGTATTCCTTCATCTGCGGGTCCTTGAGACGGGCCTGGAAGGCGGGATCCTTGTCGAGGTCAAGCCCGCGCTTGTACGAGACGGCGGCCGCGGCCATGAGGCCGCAGAGGCAGGCGGGGATCGTAACCGCGATGACCTGCAGGTTGTTGATTTCGAAACCGTTCGCATTCGAGATGATGACAAACGAAGCAACTGCGGCGGCAATCGGCGAACAAGTGATGCCCACCTGCGAGGCGATAGAGGCTACACCGCACGGGCGTTCCGGACGGATGCCCTTCTTGAGCGAGATGTCGCAGATGATTGGCATTAGGGTGTAGACCACGTGGCCGGTACCCACGAGCACCGTGAGGAAGAACGTGCAGAGCGGGGCGAGGATCGTAATGTGGTTCGGGTGCTTGCGCAAGAGCCGCTCTGCAATCTGGATAAGCCAATCCATGCCGCCCGATGCCTGCAATATGCCGGCACAGGTTACCGCCGCGATGATGATGTAGATGACGTCGGTAGGGGGCTTGCCCGGCTGCAGGCCGAAGCCGAGCACGAGAATCGCAAGGCCGATTCCGGAAATGGCACCGAGGGCGAGACTCCCGTAGCGGGAACCCACGTAAAGCGCGAGAAGTACGACTAGGAGCTGGATAATCATCAGTGCCATGGGGGCCTCCATTTCGGTTTATCTTAATAAAGATTAATAAAAAAAATGGAGAGGTCCAATGAATCTAGTGGATATCCATCTTCGAAAACAGGTTCAGGACCGCCACACCGGAGATGATCAGGATAAGCCCTACGATGGCGCCCAGGTCGGGCGTCTGCTTGAAAAAGAAGATTCCGCTGATGGTTATAAGCGCGATGCCGAGTGCCGACCAGGTGGCATATGCGATGCCGATGGGGATGGTGCGCAGGCAAAGGCTCAGCAGGTACAGCGACGCCACGTAGCAGACGAGCGACGCGATGGACGGGACGAGTTTGGTGAACTGTTCCGACATCTTGAGGAGCGTGGTGCCGGCGGCTTCTGCGACAATGGCGAGGATAAGGAATACGTAGTTGAGCATAGGGAGAATATACAAATTAATTTTTTATATTACAATATAAAATACGTCAAGGGGTATAAATGCCGAGATCTGAAAAGTTCCGTGACCACGTTTTGGAGCAGTTCAATGGGAAACTGCTTGAAGGTGGTTTCCGCGTGACGACCCGCAAGATGATGGGCGAGTACATTCTGTATGCCGACGGGAAAGTCTTCGGCGGAATTTACGATGACCGCCTGCTGGTGAAGCCCGTGCCTGCGGCGCTTAAGCTGTTGCCGAACGCGAAAAAGCAGCTACCCTACGAAGGTGCAAAGCCCATGCTCCGCGTAACCAACGAACAGATTGCCGACAGCAAGTTCTTGGCGAAACTCCTGGACGCGATGCTTCCCGAACTCCCCGCCGCAAAAGCGAAGAAGAAATAAACGACGGGTTGTCATCTCCGGCTTGCGCAACGTCATGCCGCATTTGATGCGGCATCTCCTTGCAATAAATAATCCCGACGAACGCACGGAATTCGCAGATAACCAACGCTCGTTTTCAAGCGCAATAGTATATCTTCATGTATATGGAGATGTTGCATTAGAGTAAAATGTAGGGGTTAGGTATGTTCTCGCCGAAACACAATTTGCGGATGATTCTGGCATGCGTGTGCATGCTGGTTTTACCGGCGTGGGCGGAACCTTCGAAATCGCGCAGCGATGATGATAAGCCTTCCGTGCTGGAGGTGATTTGGGGTGTTGTCGATATGGCGACTTCGTGCAGAGACGACGATTATGATTGCAAAAAGCGCCAAGGTGAATATCACAAGCGCGAAAATGAGGAGAATGCGCGCCGTGCCAAGGAAAACCAGAAAAAATGGCGCGAGAAGAATCGAAAGTACAAGACGGGCTACTTGGGAATTGCACTGACCATGCCTTTCTTTGCTGAAGAAAAAGATGTGGCGGGCGGTGCGGATCTTGTTTGGGGCTTTGTTTCTCGGTTTGGAGAGCTTTTTATGTCGTTTGGTGGCGGCACTAATTTATCGATGGCATTTGTCGATGCAAACGCCTTTTACAGGCCGCCAATCGACATGAACGGTATTTGGAAAATTGCGCCCGAAGTCGGTATTGGCGTCACATCCTATGAGCCGTTTGAAAGCGAAGAGTATGTTGAACCGTTGTTCCACTACTCGCTGGGCGTCCGTTACGAGCATACCCTGCAAAGCCGCAAGAACATCATCGAGGACGAGGACGTGCTTATCAATGGCGTGAGCGTCGGGTGCGCCGTGTGGATGAACTATGCGGAATTCGCGGGCTTCAAGTGCGACGTCCGATTTGGACTGTATTTGTAGGGACCATTTTGTTGGCGTCAGCAATATGGTCGGCTTTATTTAGGAGAATCGCGGTTTTCGTTGACTTCTTTTTTGAGCCATCGGGTGAGTTCATCTTCGGCGGGGAGGTTCAACTTGTATTTTTGCACAAAAAGAGATTCCTCGATTCCCGCTGTTGCGTATTCCACAAGTTCCTTGCCTGCCTTGGTACACATTAAAATCCCTACAGGGGGATTGTCTCCCTTTTCCATTACGTTCTTCCGGTAATAGGCTAGGTACAGATTCATCTGCGCAATGTCGTCGTACTTGATTTTTGTGGCTTTCAAGTCGATTAACACATGACATTTGAGAATCCTGTGGTAAAAAACTAGGTCGCAGAAAAAGTAGTCATCATCAACGAGTATGCGCTTTTGCCGTGTCTCGAAACAGAATCCATTGCCCAACTCCAACAAGAACTCTTCAAGGTGGTTCATCAAAGCGTTTTCCAAATCGGATTCTTCGACAACGTCTTTGTTGCTGAGTCCGATAAATTCGTAGACATACGGACTTTTGACCAAATCTTTTAAGGCCGGAGTATGTCCTGTCTGGGCAATACGGGACTGGACGATTGCACTCATTTTTGCAGGGTTCTTGCTCAGGGCAGTGCGCTCGAAATAGTTGGAGTCGATTTGGCGCTTGAGTTCACGAGAACTCCATACACCTTTTATTGTTTCAAGTTCGTAAAATGTCCGGGCCAATGGGTTTTCCAAGGCCATGATAAGGGACAAGTGGGTGAACGGGAGCTTATTAAAGAGTGTTTCAGGCGGAATTTCGATCTTTTCAGATTGGGCAAGCACTGCTTGCCCAATTTGGCAATCACCGCTTGCCAAATCTGAACCCATAGGGGACAATGCCTCCAGATTGGCACCCATATCGGCTGTTGGTAGCCTGTTTGAGCCGAATTCTGAAGCCGTGAATTCAAGAACCGGACGCGCCAAATTCTTGAATTCCATGTAGAATTGGCGGTAAAGACGCAAATTCCTGTAAGAAAGTGATTTCTTGTTTAGGCGTTCCGCTAGTTTTTGGAGCGTTTTAGCTCCGTACGTTGCCCTGTCGTTGCCGTTCTGCTCGTAATGCACAATGTAGTAGCCGGTAAGCCAGTTGCGGGCGGTCACGTTCTTGTTGATTGCCTTGGCGGTGTTTTCGACAAAGGCCTCGTCGATTTGCGCGATAGCGTTACAGAGTCCGTTGAAATCGATATTTTTAGCCATGATATGCTCCTGTTTTTTTTGCGGTTTGCAAACGGGAGATATGCATGTAGAGCGCAGAACACCGGTTCACAAACCTGTTAATGACAGATTGATGATCCCACAAAATGTGGGGGTGCTCTACGTTGATAGCCGTGGGGCCGGTTCCCCACAGGGCAACTGTCTTGATTCGCGATGTTGTCGATTTCGCGAAGGAAGACGACCTCAAGCAGATAGTTGAACTTCCCGCCCTGAGTTTATCGGTGTCGGCGGGGTTAATTGCTACTACTATGGGAAAATATACAAAAAATCCTGCGGATAATGACTCTTCTTATAAATGAGGTATGGATCATTTTCCCCGCGCCGGGAATATGGTCTTTTTATTTGATGAAGTCCACGAATTGGTGGATGGAATGAATCCGGGTTTTGCCTAGATATTCTATTTTATAGATAATGGCTCGCGGAATTTTATGGATTGTGTTGATGGTGTGCGCCCTGCTGCTTGCGGGGTGCTCAAGTCATCCGCCTTCTGCAGCGCAGTTTATGAATGTGAAAGAAGACGGAACTGCTATTGTTATCGGAGGGACTGCTAAAGTCGGTGGCCTCCATCGAGGCAAGAATCGGTTGCAGAGTGACTATTCTGATGTAGAACTCTTTGGTGATTTAGATGTTTCTCTTTTGTTTAGATACAGCCATTTGGTTCTGGGATTTTATTCGGAAAATCTTTATTCGATAAGCGGCCTTGCTGGTTCCCGATGGGAATACGTAGGCGTTCAAGGCTGGTTCGGTATGTCTGTTTTAGTGGTTGACAAGCAAGTCCCTATTTACGGCGGATTGATGTTAATCGAAGAATATCCTGTAAGTAAAAATCTTAGAGTGGGGCTAAGTGAACACATTTCGCGTAATGCCCACGGTGTAGATAAGAATGAAGCTGGTTTAGGTTCTCCGGCTACGGGTTTTTATCATGAGTTTGGTACCGGAATTTATCTGGCGTATAAGGATTTTTCAGCAGAGTTTCGGTATGGACGGGAAATTGATGAACCGAGAAATCGCTTTTATTTTATGATAAATTATGGCTTTGATTCTGATGGCTAGTTTTTTAAAAAGGGCGGTTCCCCCGTCTATGCCTTTACGAAAAACAGCTTTTGACGCATGCTTCGAGGATTGCGGCGAAGGCGAGCAGGGTTATGCCGTACTTGGGGCGGAGCCTCTTGATTAAGGGGAAGAATGCGTTGATGATGTACAAAGTAGATGCGACCAGGTAGCCTAGCGCGATGATGTATGCAGGCTGGCCCAGGCCGGAATAGAACAGGCCGTTGTATTCCCCGCGGGCGAAAGTTTCTAGGGAAAAGAAGAAAAAGAACGAGGCGATGCTTAGGGCAATCTTGAAGTTCCTGAGCCAGAAATCTTTGGGAGGGAGGTTCGCTGACGGATCCTTGTCTTTCCAGATGTGCTTATTGAAAAAGGGGATGCATGTCGAATACCAGATGAAAATCCCGATTGCGGGGAGGAACTTGGCAAATTCGAAAACGTGCCAAAGTTGAAGGCTATTGATTACGGAGGGGTCGCTGGCGATGGTGAACAGTAAACCGTCTTCAGGGCGGCCGCGTGGTCCGCGAAGTAAAACGAGAACGTAGATTACCAATACGATTCCGATGAGTATCAGGAATTGCTTAAATCCCCTTTTGTCGGGCAGGGGCTGCGGCTGCTTGAGGATTTTTTCTTCGTAATTTTTGAGTTCTTCTTCGGTAAAACGTGCCATATTCTGCAATAAATGTAACATAAAGGGGCGTAATTTGTTTTTCTCGGGGCAATTTTTGTATTTTAATGTCCGTAAAAATCATAGAGGTTAACTAAATGGATATTCAGGAACTTTCGGAAAAGGTGCGCCAGCAGAGCGCATTCTGCATGAACTTGCTGCGTGAAGTGGAAGGGACGGTGATTGGCCAGAAGGCTCTGGTGGAAAGCATTTTGACGGGTATTTTGGCCGACGGTCACGTGCTGCTGGAAGGCTTGCCGGGCCTTGCCAAGACGACCGCGGTGAAGGCTTTTGCCGATGCCGTGTCGCTCGACTTTAAGCGCATCCAGTTCACTCCCGACCTGTTGCCGGCCGACTTGCTGGGTACCACGATTTACAACGCGAAGGAAGCGAAGTTCGAGACTCGCAAGGGCCCGCTCTTCACGAACCTCGTGCTCGCCGACGAAATTAACCGTGCTCCGTCGAAGGTGCAGAGCGCCTTGCTCGAAGCCATGCAGGAACGCCATATCACCATCGGTGACGAGACGTTCAAGCTGGATGAGCCGTTCCTGGTGCTCGCTACGCAGAACCCGATTGAACAGGAAGGTACGTATCCGCTGCCCGAAGCCCAGGTGGACCGTTTCCTCTTGAAGGTGAAGGTCAGCTACCCGAACAAGGCCGACGAAATGAAGATCCTCGACGCCGTTGCCGGTGCGGGCCTCCGTCAGCCGCAGGCTGTCGCCACGAAGGAAGACATCCTGGCCGCCCGCCAGTTGGTGAAGCAGGTGTACGTGGACGAACGCGTGCGCGAATACATCGTGAACCTCGTGCTTGCGACCCGCGATCCGGGCAGCATCAAGCGTAGCGAACTGGTTGGCTTTGTGGAAGTGGGCGCCTCTCCGCGTGCTTCTATTGGCCTTGCCCAGGCTTCGAAGGCTCATGCATTCATTCAGGGCCGCGCCTACGTGACGCCGGAAGACGTGAAGGCCGTCGCCATGGAAGTGCTCCGTCACCGCATTATCCTGAGCTACGAAGCCGAAGCGGAAGAAGTCTCTGCCGAAACCGTGGTGCAGAAGATTCTCGACAGCGTCGAAGTGCCGTAATCGAAAACGGTACGAGTGTCGCGGGTTGCGCAACCCAATTGTCAACCCCATTAAAAAACGCTCCTTACGGGGCGTTCTTTTATTTTGCGATGACGTCTGTCTTGGCGATTCTGTCACCAATGCGTTTTCTCGTGATGATGAACGCGAATATCTCGATCCAGTTCAGTAGCCAGGGGACGTTGCGCAGGATTCTCCTGCCGGCGGATACGGGTACCTTCGTCTCGGCGTCGACGACTTTCAGCTTCATTACCATTTTTCCGATGCTGCCACCGCTCGGCAGGTCGCGGAAGATAAGGTAGAGCATGGCAATCATGCTTGCGATAAGTGCCCTCGACATGAGTTCGGTAGGGTCCTTGAGGCCGTTGTCCTGCATGGACGGCAGGATGATCAGGAAGAAGAACGGGATATTGTTTATCAGTGCCGTTATGACGAGGTCGATGAGGATTGCGGCGAGTCTTTTGGAATCCATCTTGTTTCCTTTTTTTGCGTTTTTATTTCCAGCGGAACATGCCGGTGATGCCTGCGGGCACGGCGAACACAATCATCGGAATCTGGATGAGTTCTGTCGGCAAGAAGGCGAGCATGCGGCGCTTGGAATGCAGCTTCCAGGAGGCAATCATCAGGAATACAAAGTCCACGACAATCTTCGGCAAGATGCTGAAGGCGCACCACTGCCACGGGCAATCCAGGAATGCGACGCACCATGGGCTGATAAACATCCAGATGTAGTACGTATAAATTAATGTCAAGAGCAGAACGTATGCCTTGCTCTCGTAGTTCGTGCCGTTGCTGCTCCAGCGGGCGCGCTGGTTGAATAGCTGCTTCCAGGTATGCACCGGCGCGGTCTCGATAACGGCGTCGCGGTCCAGGTTGTAGCAGACCTTCGTGCCCGGGATTTTCATCATCTTGTGGATGAGCATGTCGTCATCGCCGCTCGAGAGGTTGATGAGGTCGCCGAAGCCGCCGACTTCGAAGAACAGGTCCTTCTTGTAGGCAAGGCAGGCGGCTGAGGCGACAATCGGGTGCCCGAGGCTAAAGCCGGCGGCCTCCATCGCGGTGTACCCGAGGGTCTCCAGCTTTTGGTACAGGTGGGGCATGGAACGCGAGCCGTTGTTCTGCTTGGGCCCCTGCACGATGCAGATGCCGTCCACGAATCGGCCCGCCATGGCGGTAATCCAGCTCTTGCGCGGGATGCAGTCCGCGTCCATCGTGAGCAGCACATCGTTTTTCGCGATCTTGAATGCGCTTTCGAGGGCGCGCTTCTTGGGGCTTGCTATTACGGGCAGGTCCTGCGGCAGCGAGAGCACGCGGAACTTCGGGTGCGTCGCGGCGAACTTCTCGAGGATTTCGCGGGTGGAGTCCGTCGAGCGGTCGTCTACGCAGATGACTTCCCACTCGCCGGCATAATCCTGCTCGGCAAGCGCTTCCAAAGTACGTTGTGCGAATTCCTCTTCGTTCCTCATCGGTACGACGACCGATACGCTCGGGGTGGCCTTCGGGCCCTTGTAACGGTGCGTGCGGACAAGCCCTATTATGAAGAACAGGAACAGGAGCACGTAGAGCGTGGTCAGGCTTGCGACGATAATGCCACCCATGTGCGAAAATGTAGAAAAAATCGTCGTTTTTCCCTGCTTCATTTGTGTGTTTAGGAAAATTCTGTGTGCAGCGGCGTAGAAATGGAGTTATTTTTATTGGTAGGATGTCTAATAAGTTAAAGAGAATAATAGCTTGGACTTTGGCCGTCTGTTTCTTGGTCTGCGCGCTGGTTGCGTTCCTGATGGTTCGCGGGTGCGGCATTTCGCCATCGATTACCCGCCTGGACAACCGCGGGGTGGCGTTCTTTAGAGGCGATACGCTCGAAGTCCCCTCCATTTCGAATTACATGTCCCCGACTGGCACCCGCTATGGCGATTCCATTGCCCTGCGGTTCGACCTGCCCGAGTTTACCGGCCCGACAATGACCCTGCGCTTCCGTTCGGTGCATGTGGCCTTCGATGTGTTCCAGGGCGGCGAGAGGATCTATACCTATGGCCACGACCGCGCCTCCCGCGGCAAGTTCATCGGCAGCGGATTCCACTATGTGCCTCTCTTCCATTCCGCATCGGGCAAGCCTATCGAGTTGCGGGCATTCTACGCTATCGATGACAACCGCAAGGCGTTCTACGATTTTGACTTGCTCCCTTCTGAATATGCGAATAGCGACTACTATGCGCGCCATGTGTTCGCCCTCGTGGTGGGCGCGTTCCTGACCCTGTTCGGAATACTCGCCCTGCTTGTCGGTGTCGCGACCGCCTTCTATGGCATCTCGGCCTCGCGCCCCATGATGATAGGCCTCCTCTCTACGTCGCTTGGCCTGTGGACGCTCTGCTACATGAAGCTTTTCCAGATTATCTCCTTCAACCTGACTCTCAATTCGGCAATAGAGTACATGAGCCTTTACTTTGCTCCGCTTCCGTTCTGCCTTCTGCTTATGAATATGCGCAAGGGAAAGATAACCGCCTGGAGGTGGTGGGGTATCCTTGTCGTCGTCATTATCGGAGCGATACTGCTGATTGTCAATTCTATCCTCCACTTTACGGGTGTTGCTCCATTCCCCAAGACGCTCCCGCTCTTCCACTTTTATGTGGGTGTCGGCATGGTGTACCTGGTCGCCTCGGGTGCGCTGTACAGTTCGAAGATGGAACTCTCGGGCAAGGTGCTCACGCTGGGAGTCGTTTTCTTTGCCGTGGTCACGGCGTTCGACCTGGTCCGCTACAACCTGTGCCTGCGCTACTCGGTGGGGCATTCGCTGCTCGAGATGACATGGCTGCCTTTCGCGGCACTCGTGTTTGTGATGATGCTTATGGCGAGCTACCTGATTTACCTGTTCCATATCCTCGAGGACAAGGCTGAGAAGGATGTGCTTTCGACCATGGCGTACGTGGATTCGCTGACGGGACTTTTCAACCGCGCGAAGTGCCAGCAGATTTTCGGGTTCCTGGACAAGTCCACCGCCGATTTCGCGATTGTGAGCATCGACCTGAACGGGCTGAAGATGGTGAACGACCATTACGGCCATGCCGTGGGCGACAACCTGATAAAGGCCTTCGCCTCCGTGCTCAAGCAGGCCTTCGCAGGCCTGGGAACCGCTATACGCATGGGCGGAGACGAATTCCTGGCCATTGTACGTAACGAGCACGTCGCGGACCTGCCTGCCGCAATCGACAAGATGCTCGACCTGCAGAAGAACTGCAGGCAGGAACTGCCTATCCCGCTGGAAGCGGCCTACGGGATTGCCTACCGCAGCGAGTCGGGCGGGAATGCCGATACCGTCTACCGCGCTGCCGATAAGCGCATGTACGATATGAAATCGACGATGAAGTCCAAGCTTGTTCGCAAATAAATTTTATATATATTCATGATAAACGATTCGGGTGGTTGACAATGAAAAAGACAACGGTTTTGGCAATTGCGGGAGTATCGCTTGCCTTCTGGGCCTGCGCAAAGACGGCTCTTCTCCAGGACGAGGCTGTATTCAAGGGCAAGACAGGCGTTATTGGCGTCTTCCGCCAGCCTGCGTTCTACTGTAGCGAGGCGACCCCGCACTACATGAAACTCGGCGATTCCACGTTCGTGGTGAAGCCCACGTGGAGCACGGAACAGGACAACGTGTTCTTTGCACCGCTCAAGCCGGGTCCGGCGACGCTCTACAGCTACAGTTACGACTGCGGCGAGAACGAGAACAAGTTCGTGCTCGATACGACCGCTGCGAACAAGGGCGCCTCGGGCCTGATTATTCCCGAACAGGGCCTTTGCAAGATTGTCATCTCCTTCGTGCAGGGCGACAAGCTCTTTATGCACGATGATGTGCTGATTGATGAGGAATTCAAGAAGGCGGATGTTGCGGTCAAGGCGTCGGACATCCCATATTGCGAGGTGCTGAAGGGCGACGGTACAAAGCTGAGCTTTGCCAACCGCGATTCCCTGCTGCGCGAGCAGTTCAAGGCGGCGGTCGAAGCGGCGAAGGACGGTGGCTGCGAACAGGTCCGCCCGCTGGTCGTAATAGACTCGACTTCGGACAAGGTAACTTGGAACGGGGAGAAGGACAAGGTGCTGATGGTCGCCGCCCATGCGACTCCCGACCTGTATGAGAATGGCATGCCCGTAACGATCGACGGCGAGATGCGCGTGTATTCTGACCGCGAGATTCTCGACTGGTACAAGATGAACGGCAAGAGCGTGCGCAACTGGCCCCTGAGACTGCGCCAGCTGCTTGGGCTCCCGCGCGACGCGAAGATTACGCACTTCACCACGTTCTGGGTCGACCCCAAGAACATGATCCGTCCGGCGTACACTCCGGATATCACGAGTTCCGAGATGGCCTGCCGCTTTGAAGAAGACGACGATTCCCAGTTGGATTCGCTTGGCATGTGGCTCAGGAACTGGTTCGACAAGGCCTGGAGTACGAACTACAAGAGCGAAGGTGGCTACCCGTGGACCCGCCTTGGGTATACCTATGACTGGGGTGCCGATGGCATCGACAAGTACGGGCTCTCGGAGTTCCTGCTGATGAACGAGTCTAAGGTCGTGGTACAGACGACGAAGGACCTGAAGTCGTTCGTAAGGTGGCTTGGCGACCGCCGGTAGGATAGTTTATTTGTGATGGATGGAAACCCGCCACAGTTGCTGGCGGGCTTCTTTGTATTTGCGCTCGAACGCGGTAATGGGCCGCTCCGGCTCGAACGCTTCGCAGCTGATTGTGCCCGTATTGTCATCCCCGCATAGGCAGGGATCTTTTCCGACCTGCGCCGCTTCCGCGAATTCCCTAGCATATATTTCCCAGTTGGTGCGCATCTCGATGGTATCGCCCAGTTGCAGGAGCGTCGGAAAAATCGGGTGCAGGTGGAACCTGCGCGTGGCCTCGCTCTGCTTGGGCCACGGGTTCGGGTAGTAGAGCGCGTGGTAGGGGATATGCCAGCGGCCAGCCTGTACAGCCTCGAGGGCGAGCCGCCAGAAGTCGAGGAGTTCTGCACGTACGAGGAATGCGTTTTGCGGGAAGGCGCTTGCGCCGCTAACGCCTGCGCCGCCGGCTTTTGTGAGGCGGGCTGCCGACTTGTCTATCCCGATGACGGGAATGTCCGGGTGCTGGCGGGCGATATTCAGCGTGCTTTCGCCCGTCCCGCAACCTGAATCTAGAATTACTTTATATGAAGAGTGGCCGGCGGGGATCTTATTATAAAAGTCTTCGACAAACTTTTCCGCTTCTGCAAACGCCTTGCGCGTATGCTCCGCGATAGGCCGTAAGTAATCGGTCGTCGCATACTTGCGTACGACCTCTTCCAGTTTATCGTATATGTCGGCTTGGTTCGTGGTGACGGCGCGTGCGCCCGCGATATGCGATTCCTGCATTACCGCTTCCAGATGCTCAGGCGCTTGCCACCGATAAGTTCGATGTCGTCCAGCCAGAAGTCGACTGTCCTTTCGTTAGCGCTGACCTCGAAGTCCCACACGAGCTGGTTCACGCAGGTGTAAGAGAATCCGTCTTTCAGTATATCGGCGAGCGGTACGAGTACGCGTTCCCAGTTTTCGGACAAGTTAAACTTGCGTTGGGCGATGTTCTGGTTGCCGGATTTCTGAGTCTCGTCGATAACGCCGAACTTGAATGCTCCCATTCCCCTGACGCGGAATGCTACCGTGTCTACGGACGAGATGTCGTTGCAGAGCGTCTTGTCGCTCTTGCCGAGTTCAATGCCGACTGTTGCCCAGGGCCACAGCTTTTCGCCGGAAGAAGAATCCTTGAGAGTCTCGCCGAAAGTTGCTTCTACATGAGCCACGATGTTGCCGTCTTTCTCGGTGACGAGGGTAAAACGGTGCCACCCGTCGTCGGTGATGAATTTGGGCGTAACGTTCTCTTCGGAGTAGTCGAAGTACCACCAGCCACCTTCGTAGAATTGTGCCGGCATAAAGCGGTTCTGGTAGTTGGAATCCTGGAAGTCGTCGAGCAGGAGCGCGCGGCTTTCTTCGGCGAACGTGCTTACGGTCGAAGTTTCACCGGCGACGACCTTCAGGTAGGTGCTGCTGGTGTCGTTCTTCTTGTTGCTCGGAATGAACACGAGGCTCAAGGGGCCTGCCGGCAGGGAGTCGAGCGTGAACTTGCCGTCGACAACTTCTGCTTCGTGGGCCATGCCGCGCACCATCACCTTGCCGGACTGTTCCTGGACGGAACCGGAAATGGAGACGGTCTTCGTGAGGCTATCCTTGCCAAGGTCGACGTCTTCGCCTTTGACGAGGACTTCCTTCTGCAGGGCCTTGTCGCCCATGACGGCTTCGAAAATGTATTCGCCGTCGGCGATGTTTTCAAATGTGATGACGCCCTTGGAATCCGTGCTCGCGATGTAGGCGGAATCAGGGTTGATACTTTCAGTTTCGGTGAGGCGTACGGTTACCTGCGCCGCGGGCTTACCCGCAGAGACAAGTTGGGCCGTGATGGCATTACCGGCATCGGTACCGCTGGGGCCGCCGCCCGCCATCTTTTCGGAATCGGAACATGCCGAAAGGGCCGCTGCTGTCGAAAGCGCGATCAGTCCCAGGCCGAATGTCGAAATATTCCGCTGCACCTTGGAAAGATACATATTTTTGAAAAGTCCGCGCATCGCCTAGCCCTCCTTTTTCGGGGCCGGATTGCTGGAATCGGTCGTGGCCGGGTCTTCGACCCTGTCGGAAAGCGGGAACATCGCGATATTCATGGCGTACACGCGGTCGGCGCGCTCGCTCTTGCGGGCAAACTGCAGGAGCCCGCGGCGGAATTCCTCGATGCGGTGCTTGATTTCGGGCAGGTCCTCCTCGGCCGCGGTAAACACCACGCTCGAGATGTCGCGTTCTTCGGGCTTGTGCCTGTCGATAGATTCCTGCGCGAGTTCAATAGTATGCCTATGGAAGTTGCGGACGGCCTGGCTCTTGACTTCGCCGCCGGTAGAAAGAATCTGGTCGGTGATGTTCCAGCCGCCGTTGCCGTCGGGAGCGACAAGCCCGAGCTTCTTCAAAATTTCAAGCGCACTGCGCGCCTCGTCTTGCGAAATAGGCGGGTTCAGGTGGCTTGCAAGTTCCGGAATATTGCTCGTGTCTTTCGTGATGCCGATGAGGGCGCGGAGCGCGGAGCAGCTCCAGCTACCGAAGTAGGCAAGTTCAGGCTCGGTAAGCACGCGCGTTTCCATTTCGCGCAGTTCCATGAGCCTGTAGTAAAGTTCGCTGAGGGCCTGCTTGGCCTTCGTCTTGTTAAAGCGGTAAAGCGTCTTGAAGTACTCCGCCCTGCGGTCGTCGAGTTTGCAGAGGCGAATGAATACCGGGAGCGAATCCTCGTTCAGGTGCCCGCCCTTCTGGAATACACGTACGAGCCAGGCCGGATCCACGCCGGTCTTTTGGCTCAGGTAGCGATAGCTGGTGAACGGGTTGTCTTTTTTGCTCTCGGCAAACCAGTCCTTCAAGAAATCGCGGTATTCTAGGTATTCGAGTACGTCAACCATGCTCATAATTTACCTAAATGGCGGCTAGAGCGGTACAGGCCCGCTGCCCCAAGGTAAAGTTTCTGTTGCATTTTGTTCAACGAAGGGGTGTGGCGGGTGTATATTGCTGGCCGTGGCGGGGGTGTCGCTGGCCAAGAATTGCCGATTTTTGCTTAAAAAAGGCGAGTTTAGGACTGCGTCAGTCCGAACTTCTTTGCCTTGTAGTGCATCATGCGGGGGCTTACCGAAAGATCGCGGCCGGCGGCGCTCAAGTTCCCGTTGTTGCGGCGGAGCGCCTCGGTGAGGATTTCCCTCTCGTAGCTTTCGAGGAGCGTCTCGAGCGAGGCGTTCCCTTCGGGGATGATGGATGTCTTGCTGGTGACGTCGGTCTGCAGCGTGGGTGGCAGGTCGTGCGAATGGATGCAGTCGTCGGTGGTGGCGAGCGCCGCGCGTTCGATGCAGTTCTCGAGTTCTTGCACGTTGCCCGGCCAGTGGTAGCTCATGAGCATGTCGATGGCGGGCGTGGAAAGGCGCGTCACGTGCTTGCCGTACTTGAGGTTCACCTGCGCGATGAAGTGTTCTGCCAACAGCAAGATGTCGCTCTTGCGCTGCGCTAGGTCGGGGAGCGTAATCTGCACGATGTTCAGACGGTAGAATAGGTCTTCGCGAAAGAGTTTCTGTTGCATCATCTCTTCGAGGTTCTTGCTTGACGATGCGATGATGCGTACATCGGAATGGAGCTGCATGTTGCCGCCGAGGCGGTTGAAGGTTTGTCCCTGCATAAAGCGCAGCAGTTTCTCTTGGTCGGGGAGGCCGAGCGCCGAGACGTCGTCGAGGAATAGCGTGCCGCCGTTGGCGACTTCCGCCTTGCCGATATGGCGTGTGTTCGCGCCGAGGAATGCGCCGCGTTCGTAACCGAAGAGTTCGCTTTCGAAGGCGCTCGCCGGGTTCCCGAAGCTTTCGCGGAGGTTCGCACACCCGAGTACGGTGAACGGGCCCCCTTTGCGCGGGGAGAGTTCCGCGATGGTGCGGGCGGTGAGCTCCTTGCCGGTGCCGTCGTTGCCGTAAATAAGCGCGGGCGCGTCGTTGCCGGCGCAGGCTTTAATTTGCTTGTAAACGCTGCGCATCTCGCCGCTGTTCCCGACCATCTTGCCGGGCTTCTCGTCGATGATATCGCGCAAGGCCTTGATTTCGGCTTTCAGCCGTTCTATTTCTTCGGTTTCTTTCAAATTGCCATCCCCGACTTGCTCGTCATGCCGGGCTTGACCCGGCATCTCTTTTCATGCGTCGCGTCCTGTAAATTTTACATTTATGTAATAATATACATCTTTTTTACAAAAATGTAATGAAATTTCGGAAAAACACCCCGAAAAACGCGTGCCAACCCCCGTTTTTATTCCTAATTTCTTTTTCATAAAGTGAAAAACGCCCCTTTAGGGGCAAAAAATGAGGTTCAAGATGAGCGTAAGCTACCGCAAAAAGACAATCAACGAAATCGCGAAGGAGCCGACTGCGCCTGTCAAGCCGGCCGCCCCGGTCAATGTCGATTTCTACGGCGAAGACGTTTTCAATATCGAGGCCATGCGCGAATACCTGCCCAAGGACGTCTGCGAAAAGCTGATTGCGACCATCAACGAGGGTGCCGCCCTTGACCCCTCCATCGCTGCCGACGTGGCCCACGCTATGAAGAAGTGGGCGATGGACCGCGGTGCCACGCACTTTACGCACTGGTTCCAGCCGCTCACCGGCTCTACCGCCGAGAAGCACGATTCCTTCCTGGAACCGGACGGTTGCCGCGCCATCATGGCGTTCAGCGGCAAGAACCTCATCGTCGGCGAACCGGACGCATCCAGTTTCCCGAGCGGCGGTCTGCGCTCCACGTTCGAGGCCCGCGGCTATACCGCCTGGGACCCGACGTCTCCTGCCTTCATCAAGCGTCACGGCAATGGTGCCACGCTCTGCATCCCGACGGCGTTCTGCAGCTACACCGGCGAAGCTCTCGACAAGAAAACTCCGCTCCTGCGCAGCCTGCAGGCCCTTTCCAAGTCTACCCGCCGTCTTATGACCTGCTTCAAGGCGGGCCCCAAGAAGACGACCGTCACGCTCGGTGCCGAACAGGAATACTTCCTCATCGACAAGCGCTTCTACCTGCAACGCCCCGACCTGTACCAGGCCGGCCGCACGCTGTTCGGTGCTGCTCCCGCGAAGCACCAACAGATGGATGACCATTACTTTGGTAGCATTCCGGCGCGCATCCTCAACTTCATGAACGAAGTCGAAACCGAACTCTGGAAGCTCGGCATTCCGGCGAAGACCCGCCACAATGAAGTCGCGCCCGCGCAGTTCGAACTCGCCCCGATGTTCGAAGAAGTGAACCTCGCCTGCGACCACAACATGATGATTATGGAAGTGCTCCGCAACGTGGCCGACAAGAACGGCCTCGTGTGCCTGCTGCACGAAAAGCCCTTCGCCGGCGTGAACGGATCCGGCAAGCACAACAACTGGTCCGTGTCTTACGGCAAGGGCAACTTGCTCAACCCAGGCAAGGACCCGCACCAGAACGCCGTGTTCCTCACCACGCTCTGCGCCATTATTTACGCTGTCGATACTCACGCCGACTTGCTCCGCATGACGACCGCTGGCGCCGGCAACGACCACCGCCTCGGTGCAAACGAAGCTCCTCCGGCAATCGTCTCCATGTTCCTCGGCGATCAGCTGATGGACGTGATTGAACAGATTGAACAAGGCGTGCCGAAGTCCAGCAAGCAAGCAGGCGCGCTCCGCATCGGTGCCGACATGTTGCCCGCCCTCCCGCGCGACGCTACTGACCGTAACAGGACTTCTCCGTTCGCCTTCACCGGCAACAAGTTCGAATTCCGCGCTCCGGGCTCTAGCCAGAGCTGCTCCGAACCGAACGTGGTCTTGAATACCATCGTGGCCGAAGCGTTCGACATGATTTCGGAACAGCTCGAAAAACTCGACGAGAAGAACTTCCACACGGGCCTGCAAAAGATTTTGCAGAAGATCGTGAAGGAACACAAGCGCGTCATCTTCAACGGCAACGGCTATACCGACGAATGGATTGCCGAAGCCGAGCGCCGTGGCCTCCCGAATATTCGCACCTCCGTGGAAGCCCTCAAGGCCCTCACCAAGGAAGAGAATATTCAGTTGTTCGAAAAGTATGGCGTGATGAACCGCCGCGAAATGGAATCCCGCTACGAAATCAACGTCGAGGATTTCCACAAGCGCATTCACATCGAAGGCGAAGTCTGCCGCGACATGGCCAAAAACATCATCTTGCCGAAGGTGGTGGAGGCTTACTCCAGCGCCTTGAAGACAAACGAAATGGCTCTGAACCAGGGCTTCCCCGGCGTCGATGCCTACGTGAAGTCGCTCGGCGAAGGGGTCAAGAACCTGAGTGCCGCCATCGCCACGATGGAAAACTCGCTCGAAGGCGAACACGAAGGAATCATCGATGCGATGGCCGCTTTGCGCAAGGTTGTCGATGGCCTCGAGAAGGTTGTGCCCGACGAGATGTGGCCTTTGCCGAAGTACAGAGAAATGTTGTTTATTTACTAATAAACAGCATCGGCCGCACGTCGCAGGTGTGCGGCCAAATGCCAGTTTATCTATTAATGAATAACGCTTTTGATTAGAAATAGAAGTTGTAGTCGTTGGTCCCGGCGTGCCCGGGGCTTTTTTTTTGTGAAAGCACACCCTATTGCTTTTTGCTCTCATTGTTTGTATATTTTGAACAATGGAACCGACTTGACAGGTTGCCGCCTGGCCTCTGGCTAGTTTTCTATATGGTATAACAGAAGAGGAAAAATGGCTCGCGAAATTCGAGAGACCCCGATTTTGTTCGGCGAGGATGCTCGCCGGTTTCTAGCCCGTATGGAAGAGCGGCACCCGGAACCTCCGGAAGTTCGTGCCCGCATCCAGCGGAATTACGAACTCATGAAAAAGGCCTACGAGCGTGGCATGGCAGAACAGCGTGCCCGCGAAGCGGCCAACGGAGGATTAGACCCTTGGTTCAAACACGTGTAGATAGGGAACATTTAAGTTTCATTAGATTGAAACCTTCCTATTCTGTTGAAAATTTTAGTTGCGGCGATGATGATTTGGATGATTTTATCCTTCATCGTGCTTCAACTTTTCAAAAGCACCTGCTTTCGGTTAGCTATGCCTATGTAGATGGCGATTCAGGTAAGGTTTTGGCTTATTGTAGCCTTGCCAATGACAAGGTCGCCATAACGGATTTCAAGGACAAGGCGGAATTCAACCGTTTCCGCAAGAAGCGGGGCTTTCCGAATGAAAAGCGCCTGAAGAGTTATCCTGCGGTCAAATTGTGTCGCCTTGGTGTTGACGAGTCAGTCAAAGGTCAACAAATTGGAACGATTATTATAGACTATATCAAGTGGATGTACATGAATAACAACAGGGCCGGTTGTCGCTTCCTCACTGTTGACGCCTATTTGGATGCGGTTCCGTTCTACGAAAAGAATGGATTCCGCTTCATGAACGCCGAGGACAACGATCCTCATACGCGTCTCATGTATTACGACCTGATGGATATCGTGGCGTAGTTTTGCTTAATTGTGGATAGTCCCAAAATAAGCTTGTTGATGAGAATGTCGCAGATTCCGCAAAAATTTTTACTCTTTTGTAAAAGAATAGGATATATTTCTTTTCATAGCGAAGGAAAGATATGGATAAAGAACCCGAAATCATTGATGTGGAAGTTATTGAGAAGGAAGTTGTCGAGAAAAATGGCGCGTCTGATTTCCAGAAGGGGCTCGCGGTTTTCTTCGTCATTATGTCGCTTCTGTACACCGCGTCGCCCATCGACCTTGCACCTGATGCAATTCCTGTAATTGGCTGGCTTGATGATGCGGGATTCCTTATTACAGCAACAATGAATGCTGTTCAGCAGTTTACAAAAGACCAGAATTCCTCGATGGTAAAAATCCTGAAATACACCAAGTGGCTCTTGATTATAGCGACCGTTATTGCTGCGCTGTTGCTGGGTGGGTTGATTGCTGCGATTGTGGCTCTGATTGTAAAATGAAGAATTCTAAATTTAATCCTGTCATGTTTTTCAGGAAACATCTGGGGCTTGTCTTTGGATTTGGAGTGGCTGCAGTTTCGCTTGCCATGGTCTACCTTTCTACTCGTCCGCTTATCCCGTTGGTTGTTCAGGAACAGATTGAAGACGATCTTGAAAAATGCGGCGGTGAACTGAAAGAGGCCCGCTGTGCGGTAAGTGGCGAAGACGGCTGGATTTTTCTGCAGGAAAGCCTTGTCAATCTGGTGGTGGACTGGAAAGAAAACTTGAATTCTTTTGTCGCCTTCAATGATTCACTGGAAGCGCGTGGTATCAAACTGGTTGTGGTGCCTGTTCCGGACAAATTGCAAATCGAGGCGGAACATTATTCGGAAGAATTGTCGGGAGGGATTGTCGCCCCACAATATGAGGAATGGGTGGACGCTCTGCAAGACGAAGGCGTTGTCGTTGTCGATGCGGTAGAGGAGTTTCTCGAAAAGAACGAGGAAACTCCCATGTTCGAGGCGTACGAAAGCCACTATACCAGCGCAGGCCGGCAACTGCTTGCCCAGATGATTGCCGATACCATCAACGAGATGGATTTGGATGTCCCGAGGGGAGAATGGTTCCTGCGCGATACGGTTGTTCCCGGTACCGGAAATCTTTATCACTTGAAGTACAATTCTTACCCCGATTACGATGTGCGCGTGTTAAAGACCGTGGATGCGGAAGGTAAACGTTATCACGCTTCCAAGGATGCTCCCATTGTGGTAATCGGTGACAGCAATGCCGATTTCGGCTGGAACAGTTCTTCCAATATTGGGGCCTATATTGCACAGGCGACAGGGATAAAGACGTTTACGCGTAGCCGCATTGGTGGCGGGAACCTGGGCCCGACCTTGTTCGAGGGCCGTTCGGAATTCCTGGAAGGCAAAAAGATGGTGGTCTGGGTGTTTGATGGCCGTGAACTTTACGGCGATTTCAGCATGCCGGAATTCTAGTTTCGAAGTTTTTATTCCAGCATGATTGTGAACGGACCGTCGTTCGTAAGGGTTACCTGCATGTCGGCGCCGAATTTCCCTGTCTGTACGACGGGGATTTCTTTTTTGCATTCGGCGATAATGTATTCGTAAAGCTCGTTTGCAAGCGCGGGGTTGCCGGCGCCGTTGAATGTAGGGCGGTTGCCCTTGTTGCAGTTTGCATACAAGGTAAATTGCGAGACGAGCAGGAGTTCGCCACCCACGTCTTTGATTGACAAGTTCGTCTTCCCGTTTTCGTCGGCGAAGATGCGCAGCGCAAGCATCTTGCGGATGAGCCTGTCGGCGATTTCGCGGGTGTCTTCTTCGCCCACGCCGATGAGAATCATGTAGCCCTTGCCGATCTTGCCGACGGTTTCGCCCGCAATATCCACCTGGGCGTTCAATACTCGCTGGATCAAGAATTTCATATTACTCCGCGCTAGCCAATGCCTTCTTGTAGATGTCCTGCATCACGAGGCCCGCAATCATGAATCCAAAAATAGCGGTGGAGTGCGCCATGGTCCCGTTGTAGGCCACCTTGTGAAATTCCGCGGGGGCGCAGTCATCTTCGGGGATTTCGCCCAGATTTTCGAGCAGTTCGTCGCTGTAGACGCACTGCACTTTCTTGGCGAGTTTCAGTTTCTTTTTCTTGAACTTGTCGCGCAGCGCGCGGGCGAGCGGGCAACCGGCGACTTTCCAGAATTCGGCGACCTTGATTCGCGTGGGGTCCATCTTGAGGGCTGCCCCCATTGAAGAAAATACCGTGGCCTTGGTGCGCGTGGCGTGCCACAACAGCTGCATCTTGTTTTCGAGGCTGTCGATGGCATCGATGATGTAGTCGAAGGTGTCCAGTTGGAATTTGTCTGTATTCGCTTCTTCGTAGATGTCCTGCAGCGCAACGATGTTGGCGTGCGGGTTGATTTCGAGCAGGCGGTTCTTGAGAACTTCGACCTTGACTTGGCCTACGGTCTTTGTGGTGGCCATCAGTTGGCGGTTCACGTTGGTGACGCACACGCGGTCAGAATCGACGAGCACGAGTTCCTTGATGCCGGAACGCACCAGGCTTTCAGCGCACCAGCTGCCGACCCCGCCTACGCCAAAGAGGATGACGCGCTTCTGGGAAATGCTTTCCATGACGCTGTCGCCCACGAGGCGCTTGGTGCGGTTGAAGATGTCCTGCTCGATTTCCATAATAAATTTTGCGGCGAGCCTGCGGTGAACTAAGCAAACAGACGGACGACGCGCTTGATGCCTGCGACAAAGCGGTCGATATCGCGCTTGAGCGTGTAGGCGCCAAAGCTCAGGCGGAGCGTGGCATCTACGCCGAAGCGGTCCATCACGGGCTGTGCGCAGTGGTGCCCGCTGCGGACGGCAACATTCTCTTCGTCGAGAATCATGGCGGCGTCGCTGACGGCGATTCCGTCCAAAGTAATACTCACGAGGGCGCCGCGTTCCTTCGGGTTGCCGAAGATTTTTACCTGCGGGATTTGCGCAAGCTGTTCCAATGCGTATTGCGTGATTTCTTCTTCGTGCTTGCGGATGTTTTCGATGCCCTTCTCGTTAATCCACTCGATAGCCTTGCCGAGCCCGATGACTTCTGCAATCATAGGTGTGCCAGCCTCGAAGCGGGCGGGGACGTCGGCGTAAGTCGTCTTTTCGAAGGTGACGTTCTTGATCATCTCGCCGCCGCCGTGCCAGGGGGGCATGCTATCCAGAACGTCGTACTTGCCGTAGAGCACGCCGACCCCGGTAGGGCCGTACATCTTGTGCCCGCTGAAGGCGAGGAAATCGCAGTCGAGTGCCTGCACGTCAATCTTGATGTGGCTGGAACTCTGGGCGCCGTCAATCAGGATCTTTGCCTGCGGGGCGGCGGCGCGAACGGTCTTGATGATTTCTGCAATCGGGTTCACGGTGCCGACGGCATTGCTCACGTGCGTTACCGCCACCATCTTGGTGCGCGCATTCAAAAGTCCAGGTAGTTTGTCCAAATCCAGGTCGCCGTCGTCCTTGACGGGGATGACCTTAATCTTGGCGCCCTTCATCTCGGCAACGAGCTGCCAGCTCACGATATTCGCGTGGTGCTCGAGCCCGCTAATCAAAATCTCGTCGCCAGCCTCGAAGAACTTGCGGCCGTAACTCCACGCCACCAGGTTGATACTTTCGGTGGTGCCGCGGGTGAACACGATTTCGTCTTCGGTCTTGGCGTTAATGAACTTGGCCACGTTCTTGCGGGTGGCTTCGAAAGCTTCGGTGGTGCGGGCGCTCAGGCGGTATACTCCGCGCTTGACGGAGCTGTAGTGTTCGCGGTAAAAGTCGTCCATCGCGTCGATGACGCATGCGGGCTTCTGCGTGGTGGCGGTGCTGTCCAAGAAGGCGAGGGGCTTGGCGCCCTTATCGCCTGCGACGAGCATCGGGAATTCGCCGCGGACGGCTTCGGCATTGAAAATATTGCTGTTGTCCATGCCCCCAAATTTAGAAAACTTGCTGCCATCCGTGAATTTCGGGTATGGCGCTACCTTTGTCGTTATGTTTTAAAAGCGAGATTGCTATATTGAAAATGTATAACACGAGGATAGTATGAAATATTTCAGCAAATTTCTGACCCTTGCGGCCGCGTCTATTTTTGCTACGGCTGCTTTTGCCCAGGATGATCTCCACGACGCTATCGATGCGGGTGACCTCGCTACAGCGAAGACTCTGGTCAAGAAGGGCAAGTTCGAAGATGTCTACTGCGGCAAGCTCACCCCGAGCGAAGCGGTCGAAGTCTACGAGAAGGTTTTCAAGAAGAACCCTGAAGAATCCTTTGCAAACTGCCCGACCCAGTTTGCTTACGGCTACGGCGTGCAGGCCTGCTCCAACCGCAAGGCTGTCGACGCCTGTAACGAGGTTATCTCGCTTTTGCTCCTCGATGCCGAAACCGGCAATACGAAGGCTATCGATGCCCTCGAAAACGTAATCCGCGCAGCGCTCCGCGTCAAGGAATTCGCGAAGCCTGTGAAGATGATGGCCGACACTTCTTTCTGGGTACCGTGCCCCAAGAAGGGTAAGGCTCGCACCGAGTGCATGGAAGAATGCCTTGACCAGGCGCGCAAAATGAACGATGCCGCCCGCGAGGAAACTTGCGAAAAGAAGCCCGAACGCTTTGTCGAAGATACGTCGTTCCTCGTGCCTCGTCCGTCGCCTTTGTACGAGAACCTCCGCAAGGGACTTGTCGATGGTTACTGGAAGTCTCCGAAGAACGTTGCACACAGGTATGCCACCATGCTGCAGAACAGTGCCCGTGCGCTGTCGCTCCCGGATTCCGTTGTCATCAACGACGCATATCTCGAGAACTGGGCCGACAAGCACAAGGCCGATGGCACTCCGCTCCCGGGTAGCCAGCTTTTCCGCTTCTGTGCCAGTTGGCAGCCGAAGATTGACGAAATGCTCGCTACCAAGGGCTTTGAAACGCGCTGCCCCGTGTTCGAGGAATTTACGGACCCGCGCGATGGCCAGAAGTACAAGGTCCGCGAGATTGGCGGCAAAAAATGGTTCGTGCAGAACCTGAATTTCGTGATGAAGGGTGCTTCGAACTGCTACGACCGCGAAGATGAAAACTGTGAGATCTATGGCCGCCTGTACACGCAGGGTGCCGCCATTGAGGCATGCCCCGAGGGCACGCACCTCTCGACAGATGAAGACTGGAAGGCTCTCGAGACTCTCGCTGGCGGCGCAAGTGTGGCTGCTGAAAAGCTCCGCAGCAACGGTGGCGATGACTATGCCTTTACTGCCCTGTTCGGTGGTTACGCCAACAAGAGCATGAACTCCGTGATTCAGGGCGAGGGCGCCTATTTCTGGACAGAGAAGCGCCTGAGCGATGGCCGTGGCCTTGCCCGCTCTATGTTCAACACGGAGAATGCCGTGACGTCGATGCCGGTCGAGAAGGAATTCTGGCTCTCCGTGCGTTGCGTGGTGAACGACAAGTAAGATGTCCGAAGGTTTGGAGTTTACACCGACATGTGACCGCGAGACATGGATCTTGCGGCAATCCCTGATGAACAAGGTGCGCCAGTTCTTTGAACGGCACGGCGTGCTCGAGGTGGAAACTCCTGTGCTTTCGAATGCTGGCGGTACAGACCCGCAGCTCGATTATTTCGAGGTGGACGGTACTCCGAGGCATTATTTGATGACGAGCCCCGAGTTCCACATGAAGCGCCTGCTTTCGGCGGGGTTCGGCGACATTTTCCAGATAACCAAGTCCTTCCGCAAGGATGAATTCGGTAGCCACCACAACAACGAGTTCAGCATGGTGGAGTGGTACCGCGTGGGCATGCCGCAGGAACAACTCATGGACGAAGTAGAACAGCTCGTGAGTGAAATTACCGGCAAGCCGCTGCATGCGCGCCGCACCCGCTGGATAGATGCGTTCAAGAACTACGCCGGCATTAACCCCTTCTGCAAGGATTTGGACAACTTTGTCGAAACTTGCGAATACCACGACGTGCCTGTGCCCGAGGCTATGGAACGCATGAGCCGCGAGGACTGGTGGGACTACCTGATGGTATTTGTCATCGAGCCCGCGCTTGCATCGAATGGTCCGGAGTTCATTATGGATTACCCGCCTTCGCAGGCAGCGCTCGCGCAGACGTATACCGACAAGGACGGTTACCTCTGGGCACGCCGTTTTGAGCTCTTTGTAGACAAAGTAGAATTGTGCAACGGGTACACCGAACTCACCGATGCCGACGAACAGCGCCGCAGGTTCGAAGCAGACCTGGAAATCCGCCGCCATATGGGGAAACCGCTCCCGCCGGTCGACGAATACTTCCTTGCAGCGCTTGAATCAGGGATGCCTGCTTGTTCTGGCGTGGCGCTTGGTCTTGACCGCCTGTTCATGCTTGCCTTGAACAAGCCCGAAATCAAGGACGTCGTGCTGTTCCCGAGCCCGATAGCCTAATTACCTTACCAGCGCCTTGATAGCCCGCGACATCTTTTTTTCGTCGATGATTCCCGCCTCGACGTAGTCGATTTTTCCGTCTTCGTCGATGAGGTAGCTTACGGGGATTACGCGCGGGTTGCCTAGCATGTTCATCAGGTTGTAGTTCCAGTGCACCATGGTCCAGGTCATGTTGTACTTCTTTTTGAAGCGCGAAGCAATCTTCACGTTGTCGTCTTCGCTCACCATTAGGATCTTGAATCCGTTGCCTGCGAATTCGCGTTGCAACTTTTCGAGCGAGGGCAGTTCTGCAATGCATGCGGGGCACCAGCTTGCGCTCAGCACGATGAGTGTCGCCTTGCCCTTGAGTGCATCGAAGTTCGTCTTCCCGCCTTCGACATCGATTGCCTCGAAGTTCCCGATGGTTTCGGGCAGGGTCTGGAACGGCTGCGCCTTCTCGCGGTACACCAGGTACGCGAGGAACAAAAAGGCAATCAAAACGGCGATGCCAATGCTTTTGGACGATATAAAGCGCATATCCGATAAGAATTTATGTTTTTTTCGGGCGGTTTTAAGTTATATTCTTGAATATGGCATACAATATTCAAGACCTTCTTTCTGAAATGGTGAAACGCGGTGCGTCCGACCTGCACATTACTGCAGGTGCGCCCCCTCTGGTGCGACTTTCCGGTAAATTGACCCCCATCGGCGACGACAAGTTGAAACCGGACGAAACCATGCGCATGACGTACAGCCTTATGAACGAACTGCAGAAGAAATCGTTCGAACAGAATAAGGAGTGCGACTTTTCTTTCGGTATTGCAAACCTCGCGCGCTTCCGTGCGAATGCCTACCTGCAGCGTGGTTGCGTGGCGCTTGCGCTCCGTATTATCCCGCTCGAAATCAAGACGTTTAAGGAACTTGGCCTCCCGAAAATCCTGGCCGAGTTCACGACCCGCCCCTCCGGCCTCGTGCTGGTGACGGGTGCTACGGGTTCGGGTAAGTCCACGACGCTTGCCGCCATGATCGACAAGATCAACAAGGAACGTCACGACCACATTTTGACGGTGGAAGACCCGATTGAATTTTTGCACAAGCACCAGGGCTGCATGATCAACCAGCGCGAAGTCGGCAGCGATACCAACAGTTTCTCGCAGGCGCTCAAGATGGCGCTCCGCCAGGACCCGGACGTGGTGCTTATCGGCGAAATGCGTGACCTCGAGACCATCCGTGCGGCCCTAACGATTGCAGAAACGGGCCACTTGGCTTTTGCGACCTTGCACACCAACTCGTGCGTGCAGACCATCAACCGCGTGGTGGACGCTTTCCCGAAGGGCGAACAGCAGACCGTGCGTACGCAGCTTTCGTTCGTGCTCCAGGGCGTGATATGCCAGACGCTTATCCCGAAAATTGGCGGTGGCCGCGTGATGGCCTACGAAATCATGAACGTGACTCCGGGTATCCGCGCGCTTATCCGCGACGACAAGGTACACCAGATTGAATCCATGATTGAAATTGGCCAGAAGTTCGGCATGAACACGATGAACATGTGCCTCTGCGAACTCGTGAAGAACCGCAAGGTTGACCGATTCGAGGCGCTCGCACGTTCGCCGAGCCCGGACCAGTTGGAACAGTTGTTCGTGAAGGAAGGAGTCTAGTAGATGGCCGAATTTTTGTACAAGGCCCAGAATGCACAGGGCAACAACTTTGAAGGTACGCTCGAGGCCAAGGACAAGGCCGAGGCCGAAGCGCTCCTGATGCGCCGCCGCCTCACGATTGTGAAGCTCAAGAAAAAGCCGATGGAAATCAAGCTCAACATCGGCAACGGCATCAAGCACGAGGACTTGACCCGCTTTACGCGTATGTTCTCTTCTATGTGTTCTGCAGGCCTCCCGATGTTGCAGTGCCTGAACATTCTGGAAGAGCAGTGCGAAAACCCTGCGCTGAAGGATGTTGTGCACAAAGTAACGCAGTCCATTAACGGCGGTTCTTCGCTGGCCGATGCACTTGCGCAGCACCCGAAGGTTTTTGACTCCCTGTATTGCAACATGGTGGCCGCCGGTGAAGCGGGCGGTATCTTGGAAGGCATTCTTGCACGTTTGGCCGAAACCATGGAAAACAGTATGCGCCTCAAGCGCAAGGTGAAAAAGGCCCTGACTTACCCGGTGATGGTTATCATCGTGGGTATTGTTGTGGTGATTGCACTTATGACGTTCGTGGTGCCGACATTTGCCGAACAGTTCGCCGCCTTGGATGCGGAACTCCCCGCGCCGACGCAGGTCGTTATGAACATTTCTGACTTCCTACGCGATAACGGTGGCTTCTTGTTCCTGGCTGTGATTGCGTTGGGTATCGCATGGAAACTCGTAATGAAGGTGCCTGCGGCGCAGTTTGCGTTCGACAAGTTTATGCTGAAGGTGCCCAAGATAGGTGACCTTACGATCAAGTCTTCTACGGCAAGTTTCTCGCGTACATTGGGAACGCTCTTGAATGCGGGCGTTAGCGTGATGGATGCGTTGAAGGTCGTGGCCTCTACGGCAGGTAACAAGGTCGTGGAACAGGCAATCGGCAAGATTTCAATTGGTATTGCCGGTGGTAAGAGTATCGCGGACCCCATGACTGAAGTAGGCATTTTCCCGCCGATGGTTATCCAGATGACAGGCGTGGGCGAGAAAACAGGTAACTTGGGCGGCATGCTTTTGAAACTGGCGGACTTCTATGACGAAGAAGTGGACGCCGCAGTGGATGCCGTGGTGGGCATGATTGAACCGTTGATTATCGTGTTCCTCGGTGGCGCGGTCGGCGGCCTCTTGATTGCAATGTATATGCCGATGTTCTCGATGGGCGACGCTATCAAGGGCTAATAAACTGCGTAATACTTCGTTACTCCCCCTCTCGCCGTAGGTTTAACTACGGCTTCGGGGGTCGTTGCCTCGTCTTACTTGTTTCTTACCCCTTGCTGAATACTGCGCCTTGTCCTGCTAGCCTTTTAGCCTTTACTCAAAAAAAGGTCGTGGCCTCGCTTCACTCGTTTTTCTGCGAAATTTTGGTTTGAGTTAAAGATTTTGTTAAAAAAAATGGTGGGCTTTCATCCATCATTTTTTAGTTAAATCGCGACGACAGTCAACGAAAGTTCAATATTCGCTTTGCGTTTTCAACGCGCTCGGGAGTTGGCGACTTGACGTCTTTTAGGGCGTAGTCGATGCCGAGTTGCTGGTACTTGGCGAGTGCCAATGCATGGTAAGGCAATACGTCGACGCGCTCTACGTTGCTCAGCGTGTCGATGAATGCGCGGGTCCGCTTCAATGCGTTGTCGTCGTCGCTTATGCCGGGCACAAGCACATGCCTTATCCAGATGGGTTTGTGAATTTCATCCAGATAGCGGAAGAATTCGAGAATGTTCTCGTTCCCGTGGCCGGTGAGTTCCTTATGGACAACGTTGTCTATGTGCTTGATATCTACAAGCAGCAGGTCGGTCACCTTCATCAGGCGCTCGATTTTTTCGAACGTTTCTCCGGTACGGCGGAACGTGACCCCGCTGGTATCAATGCAGGTGTGCACGCCTGCGGCCTTCGCAAGTTCGAAGAATTCCACCATGAAGTCTAACTGCGCGAGCGGTTCGCCGCCACTCACGGTGATGCCGCCTTCGGCCCCCCAGTAGCTCTTGTAACGGAGGGCTTTTTTCAAAAGGTCGCCGGCAGAAATTTCGAAGGGGTTCTCGTTCGGGAGCGTTGCCCGCACGTTACTGCCCGAGTCGCGGCCTGCGATGTCGAAACTCCATGTCTCTGGATTGTGGCAGAACTTGCACCGCATGGGGCAGCCCTGCAGAAAAACGACAAAACGGACGCCCGGGCCGTCGACGGACCCGAACGTTTCCAGCTTGTTGATTCTACCGAGCGCCATGCTTTGCCATGCCTTTTATGACAGCGAACAACCCGCGGGCTTAGCCCTTCGCGAGCATGTCCATGAGTTCGTTGTCGAGCCTGTCGGGATTGTTGTATTGCGGGAGGCTCTCGTGCAGCGATTCTCCCTTCGATACGAGTCCGAAGTCCAGGTTCTTGTAGTTCCAGTAGCTAAAGCCTACGTCGGCCTGCCGCAAGATGTCGAGGAAGTCGCGCATCCATGCAATCTGGTACTGGCGCGGCACCTGCACGTACACGCCGAACTCGTTGCAGGCAACGGGCAGGTCGTACTTTGCGCGGAAATCGAGCGCGTTCTGGATGCTTGCCTGCAGGCGGGCCTTGTCCCACTTGCCGTATTCCACGTTCAGGCGGGTCTGCGCATCGCCTTCGGGGGCGGCATAGTCACCGGGCCAGGGGCGTTCAATGTGGAAGAACGGGTCAGTAATCCATGCGGCACCCTGGTGCGTGAACGTCACCGGTGTGTAGGTATGGAAGCTGTAGATGGCGTTGTCGTCGTCGAGCGGGGTAAGGAACTCGAATTCCTTCGCGCTGTTCCACTTGTTGCTGCCCACCACGATGGTGTTCTTGGGCGCATGCTTGCGGATAGCCCAGAAAAGTTCGTCTTTTACTTTATCCCAAACGCGCGAGTCGCTGCCGGCGGGCTCGTTCAAAAGTTCCATCATCACGCGGGGCATGTTGCTGTAGCGCTCGCCCATGAATGCCCATATATTGCAGGCACGCTTGCGTGCTGCCGGGTCGGCAAAAAATGCCTGTTCGGTAGAGCAACCCAGGTGAAAATCGTGGCCTGGGCACTTGTGCAAGTCGAGAATAACGTCGAGGTCGGCTTCCGTAATTTCGCGGAGCGCCTTGTCGAGCAGCCCGAACACCTCCTCGTCGGGCGTGTCGTTCTCGCCTTTGAATAAATTAAAATAGTCCACAGGCAGGCGGACGTGGTTGAACCCCGCCTTACGGATGCGCTCAAAGTCGCTTTTGCCGAGGAAGGTTTCGATATGGCGGACAACCCCGGGGAAACCGACGGGGTCTTTTTCCTGGATGCAGTCGACCTGACTGAACCAGCCACCCAAATTCACTCCGCGCAGTCTTTCCTTTTTCATTGTGTTGTCCTTTTGTGAAAGATAAAGTTGAGTAAAAAAGTTAATTTTTTTACATGAGTCTAAGAGTCGGGCGAATTCCGTTTTTAGTGTGTGCACCGTTTTTCCACGATTTTATCGGGCGTGAAGGTGATTGCCGGGAATTCGATTTTGTCGACGGCCCGCCAAGTGCGCACTGCCGCGGGCTCATGGACGGCTCTATAGACCTTTCGCCTGCATCGTCGATTACCTTTGCACTCAAGCCGGGAGCCTTCGTGCTTTCGCCCGCACTTTGTACGTCATGCTCGTTCGAGGTGCGCTCGGTAAAGCTCTTTTCGCACTACCCAATTGAAAAACTCGGTGGCCGCGCGGTACGAATAACTTCACAAAGCCGCACATCGGTTGCTCTCTTGCGCATTTTGCTCGAGATGCGTTACGGTGTTATGCCCGAATACAAGGATGGCCTTGCCGCCGAAGCCAGCGACGACGCGTGCCTGCTGATAGGCGACATGGCGCTCGAAGAGAACGAACGGAACCGCTTTGAATACGGCTACGACTTGGGCTCGCTCTGGCAGGAATGGCAAGGGTTGCCGTTCGTTTTTGGTGCGTGGGTGATTTCGAAAGCTGCCGCACAGAGGGACCGTGCCGCGCTCGAACGCTACATGGAATTGACGGAGAAAAGCATCGCGGACTTCCGTGCCAACGTTAGCGCTGCGCTCGACCGCTGGCTTGCGCGCTACCCGGTAAGCCTCCCGCGCCATGTTGTCGAAGATTACTACAAGGTGATTGACTACCGATTCACCGACGAACGCAAGCAGTCCCTGTCGCTGTTCTTGAGCCTTGCCGCCCGCATGGGCCTGGCACAACAAAACTTGCCTCTCGAATACCTCTAAACGCTTTGAAGGCAAAAATATCGCTACCCCTTTTTGCCAAAAGAATATATTTTAAAGGCAAAATGGAGACTGGGGTATGGTAGAAGAACGAATTCTTATCGTCGATGATAACGCCGAAGTTTTGCAGCAGACAAACGATTTGCTTTCGCAGGTCGGCTACAGTGTAGTCCAATGTTCGTCGGGCGAAGAAGCGCTCGAGTTCCTCGAGAAGGAGCGCGTCGACCTGGTGCTGCTAGATATCAACATGCCGAGCCTCAACGGCTACGAAGTTTGCCTGCGCATTAGGCAGGGGCATGCGCTCGACGATTTGCCCATCATATTCCTCACGAGCCGTGAAGATTCCGACAGCATTGCGAAGGGGTTCCATGCCGGAGCATCTGATTTCGTGAGCAAGACTGCGGTTTCGGAGATTTTGCTGGCGCGCGTGAACGTGCACATTCGCCTGGCCCGCACGCTGCGCTACCTGCGCGATATTTCGTTGACCGACGACTTGACCGGTGCTTACAACCGCAGGCATGCGATGTATTCCCTGCGTGAATGGTTTGCCCGCAGCAAGCGATACGGCACGCATTTCTCCTTGATTTACTTTGACCTGAATGGTTTAAAACAAATTAACGACAGCTACGGCCACCAGGCGGGCGACCTGCTTTTGCGCGCGGTAGTGAACGCATGCAAAAAGTTGTTGCGCGAATCCGACCTACTGTTCCGAATGGGCGGCGACGAATTCATGGTGCTGTGCCCCGATACCGACAAGCGCGGTGCGTTCATCTGCGCCGATCGTATGCTCGAGGCTGTGAAGGGCGTGACCATCGTGGACCAGACGGTTTCTTTTGCGTATGGCGTTGCGCATTCGAGCGACGACTACAAGGACATGGACGACATGCTCCACAGCGCCGACGGCGCGATGTATGAAAACAAGATGCGAGCCCGCCAGGCCCGCAGATAACTTTCTCGTCATTCTCGCGGCTTTCTTGTCATCCCCGCGGAGGCGGGGATCTTTAAAGCGCGCGGCTTTCTCGTCATCCCCGCGGAGGCGGGGATCTTTAAAGAATTAAACAGCCTTCTTCACGCTGTCGAGGAGCGCCATCAGCCGCTTCTCGATTTCTTTCCAGTCGCCGCCTTGCATGAGCGCCGGCGCAAAAATGCTTGCCCCGAAGCTGAGCAGGTTTGCGCCTGCCTTCAGGTAGTCGCCCGCGTTCTGCGGGTTCACTCCGCCGCATGCCATGAGCGGTATGTCGCGGAACGGCCCTCGCAGCGCCTTGATGTATTCGGGCCCGCCCACGCAGTTTACCGGGAAGACTTTCACTGCGGTAGCGCCCAGGTCAAATGCCTTCTGCACTTCGGTCGGGGTGAGCGCTCCGGGGATAATCGGGATGCCCGCCGTGTTGGAATAGCGGATGATTTCGTTGCGCGTGTTCGGCGTGACAATGAATTCCGCGCCCGCGTCAAGCGCTTTTTTCAAGTCGCTCTCGTGGCGGACGGTGCCGGCACCCACCTTGATGTCGAAGGGCTTTGCCGCCTGCTTGAGTGCAGCGATAATCGATTCGGCACCCTCGGTGTTCATGGTGACTTCAATTGCCTTCAGGCCGCATGCGGCCGCAGTCGTTACGCAGGCTCCTTCGCAGCCGCGAGGAATGTCGCGCAGAATCCCGATGACGGGAACTGCCTTTATAAATTCAAGAAAATCCATGCCATTAGTATAGAATTTTTTTCCCAAAAAGGCAAAGGAAAATACACTTGATACAGTTGGTACATTTGTCCGCCCCTTGCTTGTACGCACCCGCTCAAAAAAGAATAACTTTGAGGAAAAAGAGGTTTCTTATGAACATCAAGTATTTGCTCCCCTTCGCTGCCGCTTTTGCCCTTGTTGCCTGCGGTGATGACAATTCTACCGGCCCCGAACCGACTCCTGCATCTTCTGCGGTTGTCCCTGCGTCTTCCGCGACGGTTCCTGTGTCTTCTGAGGCACTCCCCGTTTCTTCGGAGACGGTTCCTGTATCTTCCGAGGCTTTGCCGGCGTCTTCTGCGACAGTCCCGGCGTCGTCTGCTTCTGTTGGCGGCATCGACCCCATCCCGCCTGCAGTTGATGGCCCGTATGACCCGAACAAGAAGTACACGTTCTACGGTGCGGAACTTACTGGCAAGGAACAGTTCCTGTATGGCCGCTTCGAGGCTCGCATGAAGATGGCCGCCGTCTCGGGTTCCGTGAGCTCGATGTTCCTGAACTACGATCTGTCTTGGAAAAAGGGTACGGAACCGTGGAACGAAATCGATATCGAAATCCTCGGCAAGAACCCGGCCAAGTGGCAGTCCAATATCCTTACCCGCGAGGCGGATCCTTCCATTACGGACCTGACCGCCTCCGAAAAGATGCACGACTTTGCCTTCGATGCAACAAACGAATTTCATTTGTACGCAATCATCTGGACCCCGGAATACATCGCGTGGGAAATCGACAGCGTGGAAGTCCGCCGCGATACTCTCGGCATGAGCCGCGGCAAGCATGCCGATGCAGACCAGGTGAAGTTCATGACAGAAAAGCAGTCCCTCCGCTTTAACTTGTGGGTTTCGAATACCCCCTCGTGGACGGGCAAGTTCGCTCCGGAAAACCTGCCGGTTGAACAGCACATCGACTACGTGCGCGTGTACGCTTACAATGCAGATACCAAGGACTTTACGCTCAGCTGGCAAGACGACTTCGACGGAGATTGGTTCGATACCAAGCGCTGGTCGGCGGGCAACTGGCAGATGGAACAGGTGATGTACCGCGATTTGAACATCCGCGTAGAAAACGGCTACGCCAAGCTCCGCCTGGACTACGAACTTTAGTTTTTTCACTGTTCTCCTCCTAAATCAAAGTCTCCGGCCTCCGGCCGGGGATTTTTGTTGTTGTCATCCTCGCGTAGGCGAGGATCTTTTTCTATCTTTACCCCCGAAAATAAAAGGGACACAATATGCCTACTATGACTTCTGCGCAGGTGCGCGAATCTTTCATCAAGTTCTTTGAATCCAAGGGCCACCTCTTTGTGCGTTCTTCGCCGGTGGTTCCGCATGACGACCCGACGCTCATGTTCACGAACGCGGGCATGAACCAGTTCAAGGCAATCTTCCTGGGCGACAATCCGAAGGGCTGGAAGCGCGCATGCAACAGCCAGAAGTGCCTCCGTGTTTCGGGCAAGCACAACGACCTCGACGTGGTGGGCCGCGACAACTACCACCACACCTTCTTCGAGATGCTCGGCAACTGGAGCTTCGGTGACTACTACAAGAAAGAAGCCATCGCCTGGGCTTGGGAACTTTTGACCGAAGTGTGGAAGCTCCCGAAGGAACGCCTGTTTGCGACCGTGTACCAGGACGATGACGAAGCCTGGCAGATTTGGAAGGACGTGTCCGGCCTCCCGGATGACCGCATCATGCGCTTCGACGCTCACTCTAACTTCTGGGAAATGGGTGACACCGGTCCATGCGGCCCCTGCTCCGAAATCCACTACGACCGCGGCGACCTCGCTACGCAGGCCGAAACGTTCAAGGACCCGATCAAGGGCGTGAACGGCGAAAACGACCGCTACATCGAAATCTGGAACAACGTGTTCATGCAGTACGAACGCGTGAGCGACGGTTCCTTGATTCCGCTGAAGGCAAAGAACGTTGATACCGGTATGGGCTTCGAACGTATCTGCGCTATTCTCCAGGGCAAGACTAGCAACTACGACACCGACGTGTTCACCCCGATTATCGCGAAGATCGCTGAACTCTCTGGCGTTCCGTACAACGATGGCGAAGCCGGCACCCCGCACCGCGTGATTGCCGACCACATCCGCGCAATCTCCTTCGCTATTGCCGATGGCGCACTCCCGAGCAACGAAGGTCGAGGCTACGTGCTTCGCCGCATCTTGCGCCGTGCAAGCCGCTTTGCTCGCCTGCTCGGCCAGAAGAAGCCGTTCATTTGCCAGCTCGTTCAGGTTCTCGCCGACACGATGGGCGATGCCTTCCCGGAAATCCGCGAACGCAAGGAATTCGTGGCCTCCGTGATCAAGAGCGAAGAAGAAAGCTTTATCCGCACGCTCGACGCCGGCCTCGAACGCTTCGCCGCCATCTCCGCCGACTTGAAGAAGGGCGACAAGATTCCGGGCGACAAGGTGTTCCTCCTCTATGATACTTATGGATTCCCGCCGGACCTCACCGGCATTCTCGCCGAAGAAAAGGGCCTCCTCATCGATGAAGAAGGCTATGAGAAGTGCATGGAAGAACAAAAGGCCCGCGCCCGCGCTAACATGAAGCAGGGCATCAACACGATGGGTACCGAAGGCTGGACGCAGTACAGCGAAGAAAGTACCAAGTTCGTGGGCTATGAACTCTCTGCTTGCGAAACGAAGGTTGTCCGCTGGCGTGAAGACAAGGGCGTGCTCAGCATCGTGCTCGAAACCTCTCCGTTCTACGCCGAAATGGGTGGCCAGGTCGGCGACAAGGGAACGCTCGTTTCCGCTGACTTGGAAATTGACGTGTTCGACACCGTGAAGGTGAACGACACCGCCCTCTGCCGCGGTAAGGTGAAGAAGGGTACGGCAAACGAAGAGACGATGGGCGCCGTGTTCATGGCGACCGTCGATAACGACCGCCGTAACGATATCCGCAAGAATCACTCTGCAACGCACTTGCTCCAGGCTGCGCTCCGCCAGGTGCTCGGCACTCACGTTCAGCAGCAGGGTAGCTTTGTTTCGAACGAACTCCTCCGCTTCGACTTCAGCCACTTCAACGCGATGACCGCCGAAGAAATCCAGAAGGTGGAAGACATCGTAAACGCGAAGGTCATGGAATGCCTGCCGGTCAACACCCAAGTGATGGGCGTGGACGAAGCCAAGGCAAGCGGTGCCATGGCCCTGTTCGGCGAAAAGTATGGCGACGAAGTCCGCGTCGTGAAGATGGGCTGCGCCAATGAAGAATTCTCCAAGGAACTCTGCGGTGGTTTGCACGTGCAGAACACCGGTAACATCGGCCTCGTGAAGATTGTTTCTGAATCCAGCGTGAGCGCTGGCGTGCGTCGTATCGAAGCCGTCTCTGGCCGTGGCGCTCTCGCCCTTCTCCGCGCTGGTACGCACATCCTGACCGCTCTCCGCGAACAGCTCCGCTGCAAGGACGTCGAAGTTCTCGACCGTATCCAGCAGACGTTCGCCAAGACGCAGAACCTCGAAAAGAGCCTGCAGTCCGTGAAGCTCGAACTTGCGACCCTCATCGCGGCCGAAGTCCTGAACGGCGGCATCAACGTGATGGGCGTGAACCTCTTCGTGCGTGAACTCAACATGCCCGAAGACAAGTACAAGGACTTGCTCGACGGCATTCAGAACAAACTTGCGACTGACTCTGTCGCCGTGATTGCAAACAAGATCAATGGCGCGGGCAGTATCGCCGTGATGGTCGGCAAGGACGTTCAGGCCAAGGGCATCAAGGCCGGCGACCTCGTGAAGGATCTCGCGGCAGCCTGCGGTGGCAAGGGTGGTGGACGCCCGGACCGCGCTCAGGCCGGTACCAAGGAAGTCGACAAGATTGCCGGTGCCATCGCGAACGCCAACAACTGGATCCGCGCGAAACTCGGCTAATTTGTTTTTTAATAAACTAAAGAAAAAAACTTACAACCTACCTTGACGTTGTAAGTTTATTAAAATATATTTGTATACAAATTAGTTGATACCTTAAAAAAGAAGGAGTTCCCTCGATGAATTCAAAAGTCCTCAAAGTACTGGCGGGCCTTTCGCTTGCCTCTATTCTCGCGGCATGCGGCGATTCCGACAGCAGCTCTGCGAGCGGCGAAAACGAACAGCCGCGTGACTCGGTGGTTGTCCGCGATAGCCTCAACTGGATTGATACCGTCCGCGTCATCGATAGCCTGCGCATCAAGGACAGCCTGCGCATCAGGGATAGCGTGCACATTGTCGACAGCATTAGCTACAAGATTGTCGAACGCGTCGAAGTCGTTGACAGCGTGAATATCATCGATAGCATCAACTACATCGACAGTACCCGCGTAATCGATAGCCTGAATATCATTGATAGCCTGAACATCATCTTCAAGGACAGCACCCGCATCGTGGATAGCATTGTTACGCTTTCGGCGGAAAAAATCCTGGGCAAGTGCAGCGCCGAAAATGCTGGCCAGCTGAAGTTCGTCGAAATCAACAATGAAGACCGCTCTTACTATTGCGATATGGGAACGCACCTCTGGAGGATTGCTACCAATGAAGAGGTTATGAGCGCCCTCAACGACAAGTATGTGCGGCAGTCCCGCGTGATGGATTTTGTCCCGCTGGAAGATGTTCTTGCCAAGGTGGCTCCGGACGAACAGGTAATCATTGTAATTCGCCATGCAGAACGCGATGAAGATCTCTCCATAGCGAGTGCGTTGACGGATCTCGGAGTAGCCCAGTCCCAGGAACTGGGGGAAAAACTGATATTCAGCCCGGAAATGTACTATGCCGGCTCGCAGTATCACCGTACCCACATGACGTACAACAATATTGCCAAGGGCCGCGCTGACTACGATACGCTCGGCGATACCATGGCCGTGTTGAACGAAGGCTGGTTCACAAAGAGCTTCGATACCTACTATATGACCCTCTTTAGGGAAAACGATGATGGAAGGGGTGTCATGACCAGGTGGGCGGCCGAGGGCGGCTACACCGACGTTTTCTACGACGTGTCTCCCCGGTTCGCCGCATTGCTGGAAAATCACCTTATGCCGGCATTGAAGCGCTCCAAGAAGCAAGTTGGCATGTTCGTCTCGCACGACGTAATGATTATCCCGATGGTGTCGTACATATCCGAAAGGAGAATTACGATGAAGTACTACCTTGCCAAGCAGGGCGAATGGGACGGCGACAACTGGCTGAACTACCTGGCCGGTATCGCGATTTTATTCAAGCCGGACGGAACCAGGGTTTTCTACGCGGTCAAGGGCCTCGACTCGGGCACGATGAAACTCCCGATAGAATAACCCACCCTAACGTCATCCTCGCCTTTGCTTTCGTCATCCCCGCGTTGTAATATGGCAAGCAGATTCAGCGTGATTTTGACATGTTTCTGCCAGGTTCGAAAAAGTAATTGGAAATTTGCGTCAGCTCGACTGAGAGAATGTCACCCCGTCGGGACGTTAATCTTGAACTTTTCCATTTCGCGGTCGATGACCCTGTTGGAGTAGTTCGCGTAAATGAGCGTCGTCTCGATGTTGGCGTGGCCGAGCACCTTCGATATCACCTCGATGGGTACCCCGAAGGAGACGCACGAGGTCGCGAAGGTATGGCGGGCGATGTGCGCGTGCAGGCGGCTGTGGAAATCCAGCTTCTTGGCGGCGGCGCGTAGGTTCCTGTTGAACGTGGAATTGTCCACTACGTGCAGTGCCGTCTCGCCTGCGCCTTGCAGCAGGGCCACCGCTTGGGCGGGAATCGGGATGTAGACCTGTGCGCCGGTCTTCTGCGTGAAGATGCGTATCTTGCCGTTGTGGATGTCGTGCGGGGTGAGCGCCTTGAGGTCCGAAAACCGCAGGCCCGTGAAGCAAGAGAATAGGAACGCCCGCAGCGCTTCGCGCTCAGAAAAATTGAGCCTGTCCGAATGTTCCATGAAGCCGGAGTACAGCTTTTCGAGCTCGTCCACTTCCAGGAACTCGCGCCGGTTGCGGACCTTCTTGAGCGTGATATTCTGCATGGGGTTGCGGCGGATCTTGCGCCTGCGGAGCAGTTCCTTGACGAACATCCGGAGTATGGAAAGCGAACGGTAGATGCAGCCGGCGCTGTTCTTGCGCGAGTGCATGAAGTCGATGTAGCCGATGACGAACGCCTCGGTTACGTCGCTGCATTCCACCGCGGGCCTGTATAGCTGCAGCTTGTGCAGGTGGGAGAGGTAGGTCTCGTAGGTGTATCTCGACAGCGTGTTCGCCCTGGATTCCAGGATCGCGCGCGATTCGGCGTAAAAGTCGCTCATGGGCAGCTCCGTTTTTGAAAGGTCTATCTACCTATAAAACGATTTCGCGGCAAAAATGAGCCGAAAAACTTTGTTTACATGATGTTTTTTGGTTTTGCGGCGAGGAATTTATTGCGTAAACAAAAATTTTGGTACTGCTTTGGCTTATTTTGGACCCTTTATCCGTTTATATAGTAGATAGGGACATCTCTATCCGCCTTTGCGGGGGCGTTCCCGCCTTAAGCATAAAATGGAAAACAAACGCGTACCTTTTGAACAGCTCCCCATTACGAACAGGTTCATGTTTGCCATGGTGTTCAGCCACAAGGAAATCGCCAAGCCATTCCTTGAAGCGGTGCTTGGCGTCAAAATTCACGAACTTCGAGAACCTGAACCAGAAAAAACTATTGAGATCAACCCCGTGCACAAGGGAGTCCGCTTTGACGTCTTTGTGAAGGAAACTGGTCCTGGTGGTGAAACCCTCCGCAGTTTCGATATAGAAATGCAGGTGGAAGATACCAAGGAAATCCCGAAACGGTCTCGCTATTACCAGGCCATGCGTGACAGCGAAGCCCTGAGCAAGGGCGAAAAGTACCGCAACCTGAAGGAACTTTACATTATCTTTCTTTGTCCTGAGGACATTTTTGAACGGGGATTGGCCGTATACAGGTTCAAGAATTTAGAAGTAGATAATCCGAAAATTGAATTGGGTGATCTCTGCTTCAAGAACTTTTATATATTTAATAAGTACCGCGAGGTCGCCGAGAAATCGATTAGGACGTATCTGGAGTATTTCGCCACCAAGAAGCCGATGTCTCCGGAAACCGAAAATATCGACAGACTGGTGAAGTGGTACCAGACGGACAACGAAACGAGGATTCGCTATATGACTTGGCAGGAAGAAGTTGACGATGCTAATGATCGCGCCGACGAAGCGGAACGCCGTGCAGATGCGGAAAAGGCTCGTGCAGATGCGGAAAAAGCTCGTGCTGATGCGGAAAAAGTTCGTGCTGACAAGTACGAGAAGATGCTCAAGGACCTCGGAAAACTGTAATCAAGGATGCTTTGGCGTGAGCCTTCGTTTTGAGCTGTTCGGAAAAACTGAGTTTTTTTCTGCCTTTTTCTCGATGCTTTTAATCGAGTCGAGGAAAGCTTTTTCTACCGAAGAAAGGGTCTTTTGTTGATACCTGCGTCAGCTCGACTGTAGATGACTTAAAAAATGGTCAATTTCGTCAAATTTCCCGTAAATTCGGAATTTCCGAATTTTTTCATCACCTGTGACTCAATTAGTTCACCTTCCTCAAAGATGTTCTTGATGTGCTTATCGATACTATACAAATGTATACCATTTTTGGCCGGATGTCAATAGGAAATCCAAATTTTTTTCGTTTCCCCGCCATATATCATGTCAGCCCCTTGTAGCATTTGCATAATTTTCTAACTTTTTTACGAATAACTTACAACAGGTTGTTGCAAGCGCCGCATTTCGTTGTCTTCTATAGGTTCGGGCCCCCTCGCGATGATGCAGAACAGTGATATTTTGTTGAATGGACCGCAGGCCGCAGTTCCCCGTAGACTGGGGAAGGGGCGTTTTGATACTGCGTTTGTTGCGAAAAAATAGGGTTAGAGAGGGCTTCTATCGTGCCTGACCATGTAACACTTTCCATTTCTATTGTCGTCTACAAGAAATACGACGATGTCCTTTTGGCGATAGACTCTATTGAACGATTTACAGACAAATCTTTGTCCAAAAAAATCTATATCGTCGATAACAGCGGCTATGCGGATGAAAATCACTACAAAAAAGCATTTCTAGAAAGCCTCTCAAAATATGACGATGTACAATATGTGGATACCAAGAAGAATCTTGGGTTCGGAAAAGGGCACAATTATGTGATTCCGTGCCTAAATTCGGATTTCCATGCCATCGTAAATCCCGATATAGTTCTTTATTCATAGTGCCTTTCTTTTAGATGAATGGTGGAAAGAACTTCAAAACGCAGGGAGTTTGAGGGATCAATTGGCATGGCCATATGTTCTGTGGAAAAATAAGTTGACAATTGATGATGTTGGGTGTTTAGGAGTAGATGTTTATACTAATGCCAAATTCCAAATTAACAAACATAATTAGAGGGGGGGGGCGTTTATGGTTATAAAGAATTTTATCAAACGGCTAATTCCAGATTCATTATATTTAAAATATTGTTATAAAAAATTGATGGGGAACTCCCTCAACTTACGCAATCCAAAAACATTCGATGAAAAGTTACAGTGGCTGAAGCTCTACAATAGAGATCCTCTGTACACGACACTTGTCGATAAGTATGCCGTCAAAAAATGGGTAACGAATAAAATCGGAGAACAATATGTCATTCCGACACTTGGCGTTTGGAACAACTTTGACGACATTGATTTTGATAAACTACCGAATCAATTTGTATTGAAATGTACTCATGACTCGGGGGGACTCATCATAGTTCGGGATAAATCGGAATTTGATATTTTGTCAGCTCGGCAAATAATCACCAATTGCTTGAAACGTAATTTTTATTGGCAAAGTCGCGAATGGCCGTATAAAAACGTATTTCCACGAATTATAGCAGAGCCTTATATGGAAGATTCAACATATAAGGAATTACGAGATTACAAGTTCTATACATTTAACGCGGAACCAAAGTATTTGTTAATTGCAAAGGGCCGACAAAATAATAATAAAACGTTCGATTATTTTGATATGAATTTTAATCATATTAATTTGCAGGATGAACGAGTTCCCAATTCAACGACAATTCCGGAAAAGCCTATTTGTTTGGAAGAAATGAAAAAAATATCGAAAATCCTTTCGGAAGGCATTCCTCACGTCAGAGTTGATTTCTATGAAATAAACGGAAAAGTTTATTTCGGAGAAATGACTTTTTTTGATGATGGAGGCTTTATGAAAGCAAAGCCGATTTCATGGGAAAAGGAATGGGGAGATTTGATAGAATTGCCGGAGCGTAGATGCAAACACTAATCGTCACTTTTTGGAAAGCTCGTAACTACGGAGCATTTTTACAGTGTTTTGCTTTGCATAATACGGTTCCGAATTCAAAAATCCTTGCATACAAGGCTAGATCTGCTGTTTTATTTACTGAACGAAAAAGAAAGTATCGTTATATTTGGCCTGTTTTATATCCTTACTGGTGGCTCAAAAATTTTATAAATCAAATACGAGAACCGACTTTTTCTGAGTGGAAGCGAATTCCGTGTCAGAAATATAAAGTATTCAAAAACTCAAGGGACCTGTCTCTAAAATATGATTGCATTATTGCTGGCTCTGATCAAATTTGGAATGCTCGTTTTGTATCAGACGAAGAATACATTTATTTTGCAGGTTTTGCATCTGATGAAACTCGTAAAATTTCCTATGCAGCATCATTAGGAATGCCATCCTGGCCAAAGGACTTTGAAGCGAAGGCTCTCCGTCTATTGAAAAATTTTAATTCTGTTAGCGTTCGAGAACGTTCTTCTGTTGAATATTTACAATCGCTAGGAATAAAAAATGTTTCTTGTGTTTGCGATCCAACGATTTTGCATAATGGAGAATTTTATCGAAAGAAATTTAAAATCGAAAATAATCGTAGAAAATATTCCTTTATCTATACAATTCGCGAAAAACTTTCAGCATCCATAGAGAAACTTTTATTAGACGATGTTGTCAAGTGCACGTTAGATGGTTTTAGAATTCCTTCGGTCTCGCAATGGCTTAGTTACATTGACAACGCACAATTCGTGGTGACGGACAGTTTCCATTGCTGCGTGTTTTGCTTGTTGTTCCATAAGCCTTTTTTGATTTTACCCACTAGTGGGGAAAAAGGCGGAATGAATGAACGGTTCTCTACATTACTTGAAAAAACTCATTTAGAAAATAGAATCGTATCATCATCGGAATCTTATGAAGAGGCCTTTAAAAAGTTGAATTCTGTTGTAGACTGGTCTTTTGTTGATGCAACCTTGCAAAAATGGCGTGAAGAATCTCTTCTATGGCTTCAAAAAAATTTAACATCTCCGGTTTCTTAAAATGCAGCCAATAGAATACCATGCAAATAATAAACGAATTGTGAAGAATACAATCATTCTTTATATTCGAATGGCTTTTACGATGGCTGTACAGCTATATACGAGCCGTATTGTACTTGCCGCATTGGGTGTTTCTGATTATGGTGTCTATAATGTTGTCGGCGGAATTGTCACTATGTTCGCCTTCTTGAATAGTGCGATGACCACATCTACGCAGCGCTATATTACTTATGAGTTAGGGAAAAAAAATCCCCAAAGATTAAAACAAGTTTTTGCGACGAGTATGCAAATACATTTTCTTATTGCATTAGTTGTAATTGTGTTGGCTGAATCTGTAGGAATATGGTTTCTTAAAGAAAAGATGATTATTGCCCCGGATAGAGCGAATGCGGCGATGTGGGTTTTCCAATTAAGCGTGATTACTGTTGTTGTCGCCATCATGAGTTTCCCTTATAATGCGGCAATAATTGCGCATGAAAAAATGTCTGCATTTGCTTATATATCAGTATTAGAAGTTTCGCTAAAACTCGCTGCAGTGTATTTTGTTCTTTATGCAGGATGCGATAAACTCATTTTGTATGCAATATTGATAGCCTCAATTCAGTTGCTTTTACGTTGCGTTTATTCGGTGTATTGTAAAAGACATTTCGCTGAAACTCGTATGTACCTAAAAAGAGATAAGATTCTGTTTAAAGAAATGCTCTCTTTTGCAGGGTGGAATTTGTGGGGGAATTTTGCAGCAGTTTTGTTTACTCAAGGGCAAAATATGCTGTTAAATGTCTTTTTTGGCCCTGTTGTAAATGCTGCACGTGGTATAGCTGTTCAGGTGCAGGGGGCTGTTCTGCAATTTGCGGGAAACTTCCAGATGGCTGTTACTCCCCAAATTACGAAAACCTATGCCAATAATGAAATAGATGAAATGCATTCACTTATACTGCGTGGATGTAAATTCACATTTTATCTGTTGTTCATTGTGTCTCTGCCAATTCTTCTAGAAACGGGGACAATTCTTGAAATATGGTTGAAAGACGTTCCTGAATATACGGTTGTTTTTTTGAGAATAATATTGGTAACTGCAATGCTTGATGCAACTGCAGGTCCCTTGATGAATGCCGTTGCTGCAACTGGACGAGTTAAGGCTTATCAGACTATTGTCGGGGGAATCTTATTGGTGATTGTTCCTATATCCTATGTGGTATTACGATTTGGTGGTGCTCCATGGTCTGTATTCATTGTCCATTTTGTTGTTTGCTGCGCAGCATATGTTGTTCGACTTGTAATGGTCAAGAAAATGATTGGGCTGTCTATTCGCCGGTTTGTTATGGAGGTTGCGTTAAAAGTATTTTGTGTTACATTCTTATCTCTTGTTCTTGTAATGCTTGTGAAAAATGTACTATATGATTTTACTTACAAATGGATTGCTATGGTGCTTATTTCGATTTTGATATCCTCCTTGAGTTGCTTTGTATTTGGATTGTCTAAAGGTGAGCGATTTTTTGTATTGAAAAGAATTCCTTTTTTTAGAAATAAAGTATGATTGAATTGTTTGATAAAAAGAAATGTTGCGGATGTGGTGCGTGCATGCAAATTTGTCCAAAAAATTGCATAACAATGCGTGCCGACAATGAAGGTTTTTTGTATCCTATGGTTGACACTTCCGTCTGTGTTCAATGTGGAGCTTGTGAAAAAGTTTGTCCGTTCAATTCCGTGTATGAACAGCAAAAGCCGATAAGCACATATGGTGTGATAAATACGAATGAGCAAATTCGTTTAACGAGTTCCAGCGGTGGTGCGTTTACTGCGTTGGCGCGAACGATTTTAAGGCAAAACGGCGTTGTTTTTGGGGCGTGTTTTGACAAGGATTATCAAGTAGTAATCGCTTATGCTGAAGATGAAGATTCTTTAGAGGCTTTTAAAGGATCCAAATATGTTCAGGCTCGAGTTGGAGAAAGCTTTTCCAAGTGCAAATGTTTTCTGAATCAGAACAAGATTGTTCTTTTTTCGGGAACCCCATGCCAGATTTCAGGTTTGAAGCATTTCTTGAAAAGAGATTATGATAATCTTTATACTATTGATGTCGTTTGTCATGGAGCCCCATCACCAATGGTATGGGAAACTTATTTGAATTGGTGTAAAAGGCAAAACCTTGGATTGTCTTCTATTAGAAACATATTTTTCCGTGACAAATGCAGTGGATGGAAAGGGTTCAGTTTTACCATAAAGGGGCAAAACTGTACCCTTTCGACCCCTTATAAATATAATCCATACATGAAGGCGTTCTTATGGGATGTCATATTAAGGCCTTCTTGCTATGAGTGTAAAGCGAAAGCTGGGGCAAGTCATGCTGATTTGACGTTAGGTGATTTTTGGGGTGTTGATAGAATTATGCCATCTGTTGATGATAATAAAGGTGTCTCGCTTGTTTTAGCAAATTCTATCAAGGGCAAAGAACTTTTAAATAAAACTGTAGAATTAAATGTATTTGACACTGATTATGATAAAGCTGTCTACTACAACCCTGCAATTGTCAATCCTGTAAAGCCCCACCCAAAGAGAAATTATTTCTTTAAAAATTTTAATTCAACCGATTCTTTTGAAAACCTTGTAGAAAAATGTTTGAAACCTTCATTAAATGAAAAATGCGTTGATGCGTTAAAACGGATCTACCATAAGCTTTTAAAAAGGAAATAAAAAAATGAGTAATGTAAAAATTTCGGTGGTAATCCCGATTTATAAAGTAGAACGCTATGTTGCTAAAACAATTGAAAGTGTTCAACACCAAGATTTTGATTCATATGAAATTATCTTGGTTGATGATGGTTCCCCGGACAATTCGGGAAAAATTTGTGATCAATATGCTGCCTCTGATAGCAGAATAAAAGTCATTCACAAAGAAAATGGCGGCGTTATGTCGGCTCGATTTGCTGGAGTTGATGCTGCTGAAGGAAAATATATCGCTTTTCTGGATGGTGATGACAGAATGCCTCCTACGGCATTATCGAATTTTTATAAAGCGATGAAAGAAAAAAGAAGTTGACTATGTGAATGGCGTTTGCGTTGATATTGATGAAAATGGAAATAGAATAAACGATGTTATTTATGGGACTAGTTTCAATGGGATTCTTGAAGGAAACGAGAAGTATCGAAGGTTTATATCAGAACATCCCAAAGGCTTAAATATGAAAATGTGGCGAAAGGATGTCCTTTTATCCGAACCCCGTGTTGTTGTGCATCCATCAATAAAAAATAATGAAGATTTTATTTTTAATCTATTGATGTCAAGCAGGATAAATTCCATTAAATCTATCGATGACGTCGTCGCTGAAATCGTATGCCATCCAGGTTCGGCGTCTAACGGTAATTATAGTTTAGACTATTGGATTAATCTTCTTTCTTGGTTAGATGCCAATTATGAAAAATATGATGTTCGTTTTAACGACTTGATTCAGTATAAGTTGTTTACAATACATGAAAAAATTGAAAAGCCCTTGGTTGATTTTGATTCTAGAGCACAATGTTTTGCAAATATAGCATTAAAACACTATAATGTTAGATATGGTTTACGAGGCTTAAAGACTATCCTTTATGTTAAATTTTCCAATGGCTTTATTCGTAGCATCCTTCGAAGTGCCAAATCCATCATAAAAAAAGCAAGGGGATTATTTTAATGAAAAAAAAACTAAAAAAAATACTGCAGTTTCTATGGAATTTAAGAAGACGTCGTATTGCACAAAGATTTTATAGAATCAAATCTCTTAAGTATCTCGAAAAAAACAATATCTCCAACGAATATATAGATGGAGAAAATGCGTACGTTGCATTTTGGAGCCGGTTCCCTGAAAAAATAGAAACGGAATCGTATCGTTTCTTTTCTCGATATATGGGAAAAGTTCCGCATATTGTTCCTGAATATATTGGAGAATTGTATCTAGAGCGTTATTTGAATCCTGTTCGATATAGAGATTTTTATTCGGATAAAAATCTGTACAGTCAATACATGCCTCATATCAACACTCCTAAAACGGCATTAAGAAGAATTGATGGAGGGCAACTATTGAATGAAAATTATGATTCCTTTTTGAACAAAGGCTTTAGTTGTTCGTGCGAAGATTTTGAAAGTTATCTGAAAAAATATCAAGATTTAATATTCAAGCCGAGTGTAGATACTGATTCGGGTGTTGGTGTCGTTAAATTTTTCAGGAAAGAAAATGGATTTTTCAATTCTAATAATGAAAAATTATCATTGCAATATCTAATGTCATCGAATGACTTTATTTTACAAGAAGCCGTCCAACAGCACCCATTCTTTTCGAAACTTTGCGACACCTCTGTAAATACAATGCGCTTATGCTTATATCGTTCTGTAAAAACAGAACAGATTCATTTGACCGGAGGTATAGTAAGAATTGGTCGAAAAGGAACTTTCGTTGATAATGCGCATGCGGGTGGACGTTTTGTAGGAATAAATGTATCCGATGGAACTTTAATGAAAACGACACTGGATCAATATGGGTGTAAAACGGATGTATGGAATGACATTGATTATTCCCATGAAAAATTGAAAATTCCATGCTGGGAAAAAATAAGAAAATTTGCCCTAGATGTGTCTCTGCAAAATCGTCATTGTCGACTTATTGCCTTAGACATTTCGCTAGATGTAAATGAAAATCCTGTTTTGATTGAAGAAAACATTGGCGGTTTTTCTTATTGGCTTCTAGAGATGACCGGTCAGGATCCGTTTGGAGGCTTTGCTAATGAAGTTGTTGAATATTGCTTAAAAAAAATGTCTGAAAAATAAAGAAAGTTTATGGAAAGACAATCAAATTTTGAATTACTTCGCATAATAGCGATGTTCCTCGTTTTGGCTGTCCATGCCAATTATTTTGCGCTAGATGGGGGACCTTCAGCACAAGAGTGTGCAACTCGTGTTATTCCGTCTATGACAAGAATTGTCTTGGAATCGGCCTGTATTGTATGTGTTGATGTCTTTGTTTTAATTTCAGGATGGTTCGGGATTCATTTTAAATGGAAATCTTTGCTGAGTTTTTTATTTCAGGTTTTCTTTTTTGGTTTACTCATATACGCTTTCTGCGTAATTTTTCTTGATGTTCCTTTAAATATTAAAGGAATTGCGGCTTGCTTCCAAATAACGACATGGAATTGGTTTGTTAAATCATATTTGTTGTTGTACTTAATGTCTCCGATTTTGAATGCTTTTTGTGATCAATCAGACAAAAAAGCATTTCTGTTAGTTTTGATAAGTTTTTTCTCTTTCCAAACAATTTATGGATTAACGGGTTCCGCAAAATTTATCGAGCAGGGATATTCTACAATCTCTTTTATAGGTCTGTATTTACTTGCTCAATATATTCGAAAATTCGCTACATTTTTTAGCGAAAAAAGTATTCTATTTCACTGTATAGGATATTTCCTGTGCGTTGCTATGTTAAGTATTTTAGAGTTCATTTCTAGATTTACAAATCATCCAACAGGACAAATCTTTAGTTACATAAATCCTATAGTTATATTAGCTTCGGTTTTTCTGCTTCTACTATTTTCAAAACTACTATTTACAAATCGATTCGTCAACTGGGTTGCATCATCGTGTTTTGCTGTTTTTCTATTACATACGAATGTAAATTTATGTGAACCAGTCTTTGTAAAAAAAATAGTTGCCTTATACAGTCTACATGAGGGTTTTACATGTTTGTTTCTGATTTGTTGCTTTTTGTGTTCTGTGTATTTGTTGGCCATTCTTATTGATCAGTTTAGAAAAGTAATTTACTTATTGTTGACTAAATATTTTAATTGACGGATTACTGTATGTGCGGAATAGTTGGTTATATCGGTTCTAAAAATGTCCTTCCCATTTTGTTAGATGGTCTGAAGAAACTAGAATATCGAGGCTACGATAGCGCGGGCGTTTCATTTGTCTCTAACAATTCTTTGCAGACAGTCAAGGCTGCTGGGAAAATTGTTGCACTTGAAAAGAAATTAAAAGACTTTGCTGATGAACAAAGTTCTCTTGGTATTGGGCATACGCGATGGGCTACTCATGGAGCACCAACCGAGAACAACGCTCACCCGCATGTCAGCGCAGATGGGAAAATTGCGGTTGTCCATAACGGTATTATTGAGAACTATGCTTCTTTGAAGGCGAAGCTGCAACAGAATGGAGTTGAATTCAAGTCAGATACCGATACGGAAGTTGTCGCACATCTAATTTCGCATTTCTACCAAGGGGACTTAAAATCGGCTGTAATCCAGGCGATTGGCAAACTTGAGGGAGCGTTTGGTTTTGGGATCATCTGTAAAGATGAACCGGATGTGTTGATTGGCGCTCGTCGCGGATCTCCGCTTGTGTTCGGAATAGGGGACAATGGCGAGTATTACCTGGCTAGCGATGTTGCTGCTATCGTGAACCATACGCACAAGATTGTCTATCTAGATGATAACGACATTGTCGTTGCGCACCATGGTGGTTATGAGATATTGAATCTTCAAAGCCAAACTGTTCAGCGCGATGTGCAGAAGATTGACTTTGATGAAGATGCTGTCGCAAAGTGCGGTTTCGACCACTACATGCTTAAGGAAATTTTCGAACAGCCCGAAGCATTGCGAAATACGATGCGAGGTCGTTTGAATATTGCTGATGGTAATGCTAAATTAGCGGGACTTGAAGCTAATATTCGCGAATTGCGTGATATCAATCGTATTATTATCACAGCCTGCGGAACTAGTTACTATGCAGGTATGGTCGGTGAATATGTGATTGAGGACTTGGCAGGTGTTCCAGTTGAAGTGGAATACGCTTCTGAATTCCGCTACCGCAATCCCATCATAAAGCCGGGGACACTTGTCCTTGCAATTTCTCAATCAGGCGAGACTGCAGATACACTTGCTGCAATGAAGGAAGCTCACCAGAAGGGAGCAACAGTTCTTGGTATTTGTAATGGGATTGGATCGTCTATCGCACGTAATTCTGATGGGGGTGTGTATCTGCATGCAGGCCCTGAAATAGGTGTGGCGAGTACGAAGGCGTTCTCTGGACAAGTCCTTGTTTTGACAATGATTGCCTTGTTGCTTGGCCGCCAGCGTCGTGTATCTTTTGAGCATGGTATGGAAATCGCAAATGCAATTACTGAGATTCCAGAACTAGTTGAAGAAACACTGAAACTGAACAGCGCAATTCGCACTATTGCTGAAAAATATAAGGATGCGAAGAATTTCCTTTATCTCGGTCGCCACTATAACTATCCAGTTGCGATGGAAGGTGCTCTGAAACTTAAGGAAATCAGTTATATTCATGCAGAAGGCTATCCGGCGGCTGAAATGAAGCATGGCCCGATTGCGCTTATTGATGAGAATATGCCTGTGGTAGTGATTGCCCCGAAGGATGCTTTGTTTGATAAGATTATCTCGAATATTCGTGAAATCAAGGCGCGTGGCGGTAAGGTGATTGCTGTAACAACACAGGATTGCTCGCCGCTTGATGAATTCGCAGACGATTTAATCCGTGTGCCAACAACATTACCGATGCTTATGCCGATTTTGACATGTGTTCCGTTGCAATTATTGGCTTACCATGTGGCTACATTGCGTGGCAATAATGTAGATCAACCGAGAAACTTGGCTAAGAGTGTGACTGTGGAATAAGGAGAAAATATGATTTTTTTTGTAACGGGTGTTGGGGGCCAATTAGGTCATGATGTGGTGAACGAACTCGTATCTCGTGGGCATGTTGCCGTGGGGAGCGATATCGCTTCAGAATACGCGGGCGTTGCTGATGGTTCTGCTGTTACAAAGGCGGAGTATCGTCAACTGGATATCACAGATGCGAAAGCGGTAGAACGGGTCTTGATGGATGTCAAACCCGATGCGGTTGTTCATTGTGCGGCGTGGACTGCTGTTGATTTGGCGGAAGATGCTGACAAACAGGAAAAAGTTCGTGCAATCAATGCGTATGGCACCGAAAATATTGCACATATTTGCAAGGCTCTTGATTGCAAGATGACCTACATCAGCACGGACTACGTTTTTGACGGCCAGGGGACGGAACCCTGGAAGCCCGATTGCAAGGATTACAAGCCCCTGAACGTTTACGGTCAAACCAAACTTGAAGGCGAACTCGCCGTGAGCGGGACCTTGGAGAAGTTCTTTATTGTGCGTATCGCGTGGGTGTTCGGTCTCAACGGCAAGAATTTCATTAAGACGATGCTTAATGTGGGTAAGACTCATGACACCGTGCGCGTGGTGAACGACCAGATCGGCACGCCGACCTATACTTTGGATTTAGCTCGGTTGCTCGTGGATATGAACGAGACTGAAAAATATGGTTACTACCATGCTACTAACGAAGGTGGATACATCAGCTGGTATGATTTTACTTGCGAAATCTATCGACAGGCTGGCTTGAAGACCAAGGTTATTCCTGTAACGACTGCCGAATACGGCCTCAGCAAGGCTGCGCGCCCGTTCAACAGCCGCTTGGACAAGTGCAAACTCGTAGAAGCCGGTTTCAAACCGCTTCCCACATGGCAGGACGCTCTTGCACGATATTTAAAAGAAATAGGAGAATAACGTTATGGGAAAGTTCAATTTCATCAAGACGTCTATTGAGGGTGTAACCATCATTGAGCCGACCGTTTATGGTGATGCTCGTGGCTACTTCATGGAAACTTACAACAAGGCGGAATTTGATGCCGCGGGCCTGAACATGGTATTCGTGCAGGATAACGAATCTAAGAGCAAGAAGGGGGTGCTTCGCGGGCTTCATTTCCAGAAGAAGAACCCACAGGGAAAACTTGTCCGCGTAATTGATGGTGAAGTCTTTGACGTGGCGGTGGACCTCCGTAAGGGTAGCCCCACATTCGGCAAGTGGGAAGGCGTTGTGCTTTCTTCCGAGAACAAGAAGCAGTTCTACATTCCCGAAGGCTTTGCCCATGGTTTCGTTGTGCTCAGCGAGACGGCGACATTCGTGTACAAGTGTACCCGCCTTTACGATCCGAAGGATGAAGGTGGCCTGATGTGGAATGATCCCGAAATCGGCATTAAGTGGCCGGTCGGAAACGGTTTCGAACCTCTGCTTTCCGAAAAGGACACAAAAAACCCGGCGCTCAAGGATTTGGGCTTCGCTTTCGAACTATAAGGAGTTTTTATGAAGAATATTGTCATTACCGGCGGCGCAGGCTTCATTGGTAGCCACGTGGTGCGCCTGTTCGTGAACAAGTACCCGGAATACAAGATTATCAACCTCGATAAGCTTACCTATGCGGGCAACCTCGCGAACTTGAAGGATATCGAAGGCAAGCCGAACTACAAGTTCGTGAAGATGGATATTTGCGATTTTGACGCGTTCTACAAGCTGATGCAGGATGAGCATGTCGACGGCATCATTCACCTGGCGGCAGAAAGCCACGTGGACCGCTCCATCAAGGACCCGTTCACCTTCGCGAAGACGAACGTGATGGGCACTTTGAGCCTGCTCCAAGCCGCGAAACTCTACTGGGAAAGCCTCCCCGAGAAGTACGAGGGTAAGCGCTTCTACCACATCTCCACCGACGAAGTCTACGGTGCACTCAAGATGAACCACCCCGAAGGCATCACGCCCCCGTTTACGACGACCGCGAGCTCCAGCGAGCACCACCTGGCTTACGGTGACGACTTCTTCTACGAGACGACCAAGTACACGCCGCACTCCCCGTATTCTGCATCCAAGGCGGGCTCCGACCACTTTGTGCGCGCGTTCCACGATACCTACGGCATGCCGACGATTGTCACGAACTGCTCTAACAACTACGGTCCGTACCAGTTCCCCGAGAAGCTGATTCCGCTCTTCATCAATAACATTCGCCACAAGAAGCCGCTTCCGGTCTACGGCAAGGGCGAAAACGTTCGCGACTGGCTTTTTGTGGAAGACCATGCCCGCGCTATCGACGTGATTTTCCATAACGGCAAGATTGCCGAGACGTATAACATCGGCGGATTCAACGAATGGAAGAATATCGACATCATCAAGGTCGTGATTAAGACTGTCGATAGGCTGCTCGGCCGCGCCGAAGGCGAGGACATGAACCTCATCACCTACGTGACGGACCGCCTGGGCCACGATGCCCGCTACGCCATCGATTCTACCAAGCTCCAGAAGGAACTCGGCTGGGAACCAAGCCTCCAGTTTGAAGAAGGCATCGAGAAGACGGTGCGCTGGTACCTCGACAACCAGGAATGGCTCGACAACATCACGAGTGGCGACTACGAAAAGTATTACGAAAAAATGTACGGGAACAGGTAAGTCCCGCATCTGCGTTAGGGATGGAAGCCCGAAGGGCGAGCACATCAAGGTGTTCAACAACGGCGACATGATTCGTGACTTCACCTACATCGACAACATCGCCGAGTTCATGAAGTGCTGCAAGAGCGACAAGAACCCGCTGAGGTAGGGTAAATACCCGCCAAGAAAAGTTTTGCGGAGGCGCTACGCGCCCCCCGCAATAATTTTTTTTGGCGGAGTTTTACAGAAAATGTAAAATAGGGCGCTGATTTCGGTATGCTGACCACATTCGGGGGAGGTTGCTGTCTGGTTAAAGGTTTTGCCGTTTGGGCAATGAAAAGAGTTGACAAAAGAGAGTTGGCAGGGATAATATGGTATAAGAGCTGTGAGACCCCTTTAATTAGGGATCCCTTCAAAAATTTTTTATTATTATTTGGATTGAAGGAATTTGTAATATGCAGATTAAACTTGATAATGTCGGAATTGTAAAAAACTCGTCGATCGATATTAACGGGTTGACTGTGATTACTGGAGCGAACAACAGTGGAAAGTCCACTGTGGGGAGGGCCGCTTATGCGCTAGTTCGCAGTGTGGAAAACTATGAGTTTAAAGCACTTATTGATAGATTTGACTATGCGGTTGCTCATTTAAAGGAAATTCCTAACTTTTTCCCTATAACTGTAAAAGCTGCATTGAAATCGCTTTCAAAGTCAGACAGGACTCTTAAACCAGTCTTTGTGGACTCTATGTTGTTTAGAGAGTTTGAAGTTTCTGAAATCGATAGTTTCCTTCTTACATTCAAACAGTCTTTGAAATCGCTTGATTTTGATAAAATAAAAGAAGGTAATAGTTTATTTTGGAATTTGCTGGATGATAAAAGTTATACGTCAGAAAAATTTGAAAGTGATAAGGAAAAGTCTTTAGCTTTTATTGATGAGATTATTCGGAAAATCAATGATGATCCCGAATTAGAGAACTATATAAAGGAAGCCGTACGAACACAACTAGACATAGAATTCTCTGGTCAAGTAGCCCCAGTCAAAGATCCTACTTCAAAAGTTTCTATTGAAATAACATCGAATGACCAAAGATGTATGCATGTTGTTTTGCAGGAGGGAAGGTATCCGGAAGGCTTTCGAAAGGTCCTTGATCGGAAGCCTTATTCTAATGTATTTTACATTGACGATCCTTTTGTTGTTGAAGATGATTATCAGTTCTCGAAGTTCGCTCTCTCGGCTCAACAGACTCGATCATTTATTAATTCAAATGTGATACTTCGTCATAGAGATGAACTGCGGTATCACTTGAATAATTTGCAGGAAGTAAATGTTTGGGGGAAAGTGCAGGCAATAGCGAAATTTAGGCAAATTTCGGATCGAATGAATGCTGTGTTGCCGGGAACATTTATTTCAGAAAACAAAGCTAAGTTCTATAAAGGCGATGACGGGGCAAAGCTGGATATCTCTAATTTGGCGACTGGTGCAAAAATGTTTTCGATACTGAAAATGCTCATTATGTCAGGGGATATTACTGAACGGACCCTTTTGATTCTTGATGAACCTGAATGTCATTTGCACCCGGACTGGCAGAATAAGTTTGCCGAGATAGTCGTTCTACTTGTAAAGGAAATCGGATGCCATGTGCTGCTGACAACGCATAGTCAGAACTTCTTATTGGCTTTGGATGCAATGTCTCGTATGTACAAAATCAAGGACCGTGCAAATTTTTATCAAGCGATAAAAAACGATAATTCTTTTGTTAGTTATGTTGATGTTTCGCAGAATTTAAAACCGATTTATGCTGATTTTGTAAAGGGATTTTCTGAAATGAAGAATCTTTACGATAAAATTGTGAACTTGTAACAAATTCGGGAGAGAGGGGGTTTTATGCCTGTTGTATTGTCTAGTTCTGCAGAAGATTATTTAAATTCTTTGTGGGGGAAATATAGAAGCACTGTTGCTGTCATCTCGAAATCAGATGATGGTTCATTTTGTATTGATTCTGATATTGAAGGTTGGAACTTTGATAAGATAAGCGATACCTTTTTTTCAAAGCAACAAGCATACTCTGCTGATGGGATTTTTTTACGCCCTAAAAGAATCTGCTTTGTGGAATTTAAATCTGGTTTTGAGAAACTGGTAAATGAATCTAACTTTAATCCTGCATTGACAATATGCCCCCAAATTAGTGGCCAACCGTGCGAAGATTATGGCAAATTGCTAAAGGAAAGGGATTGGTATAAAAATAAGGAATTGCAGGAAAATATCCAACTTAAAGCGATGGAAAGTTTCCATACGTTTGAAAAATTAATGTGTCCTAATATTGAAGAACAAATAGAGACTACGGCAGAATATTTGTTGGTCTTTTATGCGGTAATTGATGGCGAAAATTCAGAAAATGAAATCTATGAGAAAATAGGTGCGGATATGGGGGGAGTGGATGTCTCCGAAACAAATTATTTCGCAAAATTAAAGTCATGCTTGATTCGTTTTAGAAAGCCCGAATTGTGGTATGATGAAGTTGATGTTTTGAGTGTTGGTCAGTTTTTGAACAAGTTTAGTGCGTAAAAGATATTGAAAAGAGAAATCTCTTCAACAATTCATTAGAAAAACAAATAATATTTATTCAGAAATATTTGAATTTATTTTGGCAGGTATTTTATGGCAAAAAATCAGGTGCTGATACAGTTTGTTCTTTCTGCGAAGAATAATCCAAATAATATGCTTGTGTTTTGGTCGAGCGTACTGGAAACAAATGCTGAAGAAATTGATACAATTTTTTTGAAATCAAATTTTGATGATGTTCCAGTGAATAAAGAGATTAATCTGAGAACAGAATTTAAAATTTTTAATGAAAAATTTGTTTCAGGATATCAAAGAAGAAATCCCGTTTTTCTTTCAATAGATTGTGGCCGTACAAAGGGGTCTCCCTATCATTTTGCTTGCTCTTTTTTAGAAAATTTTTACGATGTCGATTTTCTAAAAAAATATGCCCAATTTCTTCAAAAAATTGAGGAAATTTCGAATTTTTGTTTTTCAGAGTATGATAAATTGCAAATACAGCAAAAAGTGATGTCTGAAATAAAAAAAATAATCGGGTTAGATATTTTAGATCATGGATCGATTCCGGGAAGTATTGCTGTTTATAAAAGGCTGCCTAACTTTTTTCTTAGACATAATTTTAATGCGGATAATGGTAATCGCTATATAAGGTATTTATTTGACAAAGAAGAAGGGTGCTCGTATCTAGTGAATGTTGAAATTCCTGATGATGCCGGCAAGATTCTTTACAAAGAAATTCATAATCTAGAACCGAACCAAAATATTAATCTCCCTGGTTTGGAAGAACTTGAAAATTTTGGTAGGACACATTTTTCTATATATAAAAAAGATTCAGCAGGAAGAACAAGTATTGTTTTTGAGGAGCGAAGTTCTTTAATCAGGTCTATTTCAATAGGAATGAATGTTGGGGGCGGAAATCATAAAATAATTCAAAATAGATTTCTTAGTAAGAAAAGAGACGAGATTGCTTTAAATGATTATTCAAATTTTGTAATTGCTGGAAAGAAGGATGTTTTTGATATTGAACGGGATTATAAGAATGAATTTTGGGGAAAGCAAAAACAGTATCTTGGATCTTTTTTCTTCTCTGATGACGAATCTGGTAGAAGGAATTTCTTGGATTGGGCTAGAAGTGTATTGCAAACAGCAAAAGAAGTATGTATAATTGATCCTTTTTTTGATCTTGATGGGTTGAATGATTTTAATTCATGTGTGACTACATATTTTAACTTGACTATTTTAACAACCGATCCATCTGAGCGTCCAAGCGACTCTGCTTCTAAATCTAAAACGGATCCAAAAGATTTGTTGAATAGCGTTTATCGTTCATTTTCAAATGCTCAAGTGTATTTTCTTAAAAGGGAAAAATTACACGATAGATATCTGATTATTGATAGTGGAAATGAATCTGTTTACTATAGTTTGAGCAATTCATGGAATGGGACTGTTAATAATTACAGCCTTTTTATCCAAGAACTTGAACTTTCGATTGCTTTACAAGTAAAAGACGTTTACGCAAAATACCTCGTAAAAGATTTTTTGCAAAAAAAAGAAACTCCCAAACAAAAGATTGAATATATTGTTCCTTCTTTTTCAAAAGAAGAAATTCAAAAAGATTTTTTTTGGCTAAAAGAATTAAATGAAAAAATTGATAATGAAATTTTTGAAAAAAAATTTATAAGTTGACTCAAGCGGAATATAAAGGATGTGATTTATTTAAGGATGAACCGATATTTCCTTTGTTAACCTCAAAAATAAAATATGTTGATGAATGGAATAGGTTTGTTGAGTCGCTTGTTGTGAAGATTCTTGAGTCACAAAAGGCTATTTTCTCTTCAGAAAAAAGGATGCTACAAGGACTATCGCTAAAAAATATAAGCGACATTGATGAATGTATAAGGCTTGTTTCTGAAAAATATTTTTATGGAGATGTTTCTGTTTGCGACTTGAAAATTGATTACAGTTTTTACATAATTTTGAAAGCTGTTTTTGCAGTGGACCCTGTGGTGGTAATCAATACTCTTGTTGAAAAAGAAAAGGAAATATGCTCCATAGAAGATCATGGTTATTATGTTTCTCAGCATCTTGTTTCCTGTATGATTTCTGGACTTCTATATAATTTTCCAGAGAGAACGCTGCGAGAGTGGATTGAGTTTGCGAATAAAACTCAAGATTGTTATTGTAAAGTGCTTGTTGCACAATGGATTTTACATAAAAAAGATAATCTATCGTTAAAGGAAAGATTGAATCTTTTGTGTGATTTAGAGATTGAACCTGAAAATTTTGTAGTGATTCTTGCGAACTTTTATACGGAACAAAGAATCGTTTGTGAAGATTTGTCGCTGAACCATAAAGACTGTATTGAAAAATTCGTAAATACTCATTTTGCTGGTGATAATAATTGTCTAGTTATTTTTGCAAAGAATGCGTATTTGAGCTCGTACGAAATAGATTTTTATCGGTATGAAAACTTTGTGAAAAAAAATAGTGAAGAGAAACCAACAATATTATTTGAATGTTAATGGAAAATTTAAACCTTTTAAACAAAAAAACTTTCTTGATTCTCGAGACGGTTTCCCGTTTGATAAGTGTTTTTTTGCCTATTCAAGGAAATCAATGAATAGAATTAGAACCGCGATTAATGAGGCTATGGATAGAGCGGAAGAATATTGTAATTCAAAAAAAATAGAAGTTTATCCTAGGTATTTTTTGAATGTGGAATTAGAAAAAATTGGTAATCCGCCGCATGTTTTTACATTTAAAGAACTTGAAAATGTTTTAAAAAAGGGGGACGATAAGAAGAGAAATACGCTGGTTGTTGATGAAAATGGAAATTTTGCTCTTGTCCAAAATGATGCAATGTCATATCCGGTAAGATTTGAAATGTTTTGTTCTGGAAACGGATATGTTGGTGAATCTATTCCACAAGAAGAAATAGAAGAATATTATGGAATGGCGTTGAGTGGTTGGCTGTATTATCTAAAAGAGCGTGAGCCTGTTTTTGTTGATTACCGCATGGATTCTTTAACAAATGAAGAAAAAATCAAGCGAATAAAAAAAATAATAAAAAGTATTTGAAAACTTTTTACTGCAAGACAACAGCATTCTTCAATTTTTTCATGGATTCGGTAAATACAAGATTATCCCTGAATATCAGAATTTCTTTTCCAATCCGGTTAGACGCACTTTGTTGCAGGGAATAAAGAATACTATTCCGGTCTGAATATAAATTCTGAATGAACGCATGGTTATCGTAGGATACCATCCAATTCTTTTTCATTGTCTGAACGAATTTTGCGAGATTTGCGTGATCATCGGCCCGGTAAAAGTTCATGTACAAATTTGGGGCTTTTTGGTAGTAAGGTGGGTCGAGGTATAAAAAGATGTCGCTTTGCATTCGTTCGCGCTTTCTTATGAATGTTAGCGCATCCTCGTTTGAAAGAACAATATTGTCCTTATAATCGTTTAGCCGCTGAATTTTTTTAATTAGCGACTTTCGATTAAATCTGGCATCTATTTTATATGCCCCGGTCTGGTCCAAACCTCCGATTACTCCGCCCTTTATGACTCCAGAAACATTTGTCCTATTTAAAAAGAAAGTTGCTTTAGCAAGATCTTCTGCAGATAGTTTCTCGGAGCTCAAATAGGCGTTGTGAAATTTTTTCCATGACGAAACCGTTAATGGGACCTTTGCGATCCATTTGCACATTTCGTCAGAATGTTCTAATGCGTATTTCCAGAATGAAAAGATTGCCTTGTCAAGATCGTTGATGTAAATCTTCTTTACAAGCCCTTTATACAAAAGTGCAAGTGCTAACCCTGCGCCACCAGCAAAGGGCTCGGCATATGCCGCCCCAATCATTCCATTCTCTTCTAGGAATGATTCCAAAAAAGGGTAAATGAGAGATTTCCCCCCGGGATATCGGAGTGGCGAAACGGCTCTTTCCATTATGCGTCTCCTAATCCGTGTGAAATTTTCAGCATTTTTGCAACCAATATGGAAAGAATCATTGTTTGCTCCATGTTGCATGCCGCTTGATAGTTGTGTGCTCCTGTTTGCAACAACTGGACCATCTTTCGTGATTCTCCAACGAGATTAGATAAAGTTGTTTTTTGATCTTGGGTTAAACATTTTTTTGCGGAATCGTAGTAATCTTCCACATATTGATCGATTTTCCATTCTGGGTTCAAATTTTTTGCTGCCGTTTCTGTTAGCAGCCTTAATGACATACGAATTAGTGCTGGAAAGGAGTTCGACAGGTGAGATTGGCTGCTTTGTCTATTTTTCCAAAACCAAAACAATTCGACAATATCTCGATATAGGTCATTTACTGGGCCTGCTTTTAGAGATAGTTTCTCTCCAAAAATGGTTTCATCATTTTTGGGGACGGTCCTTTTAGTGAAGCGTGGTGCCGGTTTGCTAGGCAAAACCTGCTTGGACTTCTCGGCGTGCTCAATCAGATGGGGCTTTATATTTTTATCGGCTTCGATTAACTGTTTGATGCTTGAGTCGAGAACATCAAATACCTGCCCGCGGCTGTTTCTGGTGGATAGGTCTCTGTTCCTGATTTTTTCTACAATGTTGTTGATGATCTTTAAATTGTCTTCGTTGGAGTGTTTGGAGTGTAACATTCCATCTTCAACTGAAAAACCAAGGGCTTTCAGATTTGTTTCCGTGAAGATTTCTTTTTTGACAAAATTTTGGTTGAGTTCTTCATTAGCGGATATTACGCCAAGCGCATCTTCTACAAGCAGGAATGGTGACTTGGGCGTCTGAGGGAAATACTTGCGTTCGAATTTTTCTCGCTCTAGTTCATCCCAAGAGCCTGCTAAACTGTGCTTTCTTAATATCCTCTGTATTGCTGTTTCTTCGGAGCAGACTGCGCAAGGCATGGTTTCCGGAAAATCAGGGATATCCAAATCCATTGTTTGGAGGTGGTTCACATATCCGAGTTTTATCTTGGCTAAAGCAATACGTCTGTTGCCGTCATATACAACAGGTTTTCCGTTCTTGTAAACAACGGTTGGCAATTCGCTGTAATCGTAGAAATCTCCCATAGTCGATACGAACTTATGCAGATTCCATTTCCCACGGGGGTCTGCATATGCTCGTTCCACAACTTCTTGGTCAGTTGCAGATTCGTCAATAGGATCACGAGGGTTCTCGGTCCAGAGGACCAAGTCCTTTACCGGAATATCAACGATTGTTTGGGTATGGAATTCGTCCACTTGCTACTTTTCCCATTTTTTTATTAACTCTTCAAATTTAACAATAAAATCTTCTTTGGCTCCTGGATTTGCTTCACACCATGCAGTAATGGCCCTTGTTGCGTTTCTCCCCCAATGATGCAACTGTGAATTAAACCATTCTTTTGCTTTTTCACGATTCTCCATTATTTCATCGTATTGGTAATCTCTAAATGCAACCTGCTTGGTATAGTTGTTCCCGCATTTTTCCCAAAATGGATTGTCGTCAGGTAAATCCTTCAAATATTTTGCAAGAAGCCGTTCTGGCGAAATGTCGCCAGGCAATACCAAATAGTTTTTTAAGGTTTTTGATAGTTTCTCAACATCGTGTCTAGCATCTCCATCCAAAATTATGATAGAGTTTGGGAAGACGAAAGGAGGTATTTTTTGTTTTGTAAGTTGAATTAGGGAGGCGCAACCTATGTTGCAGTCTACGATTTTTAATGTCTTTGTTCTTGTTTGTCCCAATAGAACTTTTAACCAGCACCTTCCTTCGCCATCTTCAGAAAAGGTCATTATACGGGATTCCGTTTTCTTCGTTGACATAGCAAATAATTTGTCCATAATATTCTCGTAAGAAATATTTTCTATACATTTTATGGTTTGGTTTATTTTTTCAAGGTAAACAAGCTTAATGTCTTTTGCTACTTTATTTTCTTCAATTGTAGAGCATATATGCTTCAGCATTGAAAGAGAATGTGTGGTGAAAAAAAATTGAATGTCATATTTGCTGGCGTATGTACGCAACACTTCGATTAACTTTTCCTGTGAAGCGGGATACAAAGTTGCGTCTAATTCGTCAACAGCAAGTATTCCTCCGGTATATGCTGTTCCATATTTTTCTTTTAATCTTTTAAATGAAATAAGGGCCAAAATTATTTTTCCAATGTCGTCTTGACCTGCAGAATTCATCTTCCAGTCGTAGAATTCTGTATTTGCACTTAGAGTATTTTTATTTTGACTTTCTAGATGTGATATCTTTGTTATGGGCACATCTGGAATTATGAGAATTTTGTTATGCAATTTTTGATATAGTTTCTCTTCGCTTTCGGTTAGCTTTACTGAATTGGACGAATCGGAAATTGCTTCGTCTTCACCTATTGGTAACAAGCGGGAGAGACTTAAATATATAACTGGCTTCGGAATGTATCCAGATCCTTTTTTTCGTGAACTTTTCTCTTTTTTCCAAAAACGGATGTGGTTTTTTCTGTCATCATTCGATTTTATGCTCTCTACGGTGAATGTCTTCCCACCGTCATATGTTAAAGTCCATTCATGTTCTTTGGGCTTGTCAAATTTCTCAGAAAGTTTGAATTTTTCCGAAAAAGAGGATTTGTAATTCCCCCCACATAAGGGTTTTTCGTTAGATAAAGGATTTTTCTTGTCTGTTATGGCGAATGGTTGGGTGAGCATACCCAAAAGAGTCGTTTTTTGAGTTCCATTTTGGCCTGCGATGACTGTCAAATTTTCACCCAGTTCAAAACCGACTTGATGAAATCCACGAAATTTTGCTATATCAATCCTCTCAATGGACATGCTGTACTCCTATTTTTATTCTGAAATTAACTAGATTGACTTTGTTATGCAATAGCAACAAATGTCCGAAGATAAATTAATAATTCTTGAATGTCAAATGGTGACATTTTTGAAAAAAAATTGATTTTGCAAACAATAGTTACCTGCTTTAGTCATTCAACCATTTACGAACATACAGCTTGCTTCCTGCGTCCTGCGTTAGGCCAATAGCCACTTGCGGCAATGTTTCTTGTTGCCCGCATCTGCGTTAGGGATGGAAGCCCGAAGGGCCGGGAGGGCCGCCCGTACCTTGCGCTCGGCCCTCTAGGCGGGGGAACCGTGGGGTTACGCCACGGTTCCGTGCCGCGAGAGCCCGCCCCTGCGCAGCAGGGAACGCCATTGCGAAAGTGAAAATAATTTACTCTATTTGTGCGTATGATGTATGTGGTCGTTCTTCTTCGCAGTATATATGATTTTGTTGGTGTGGGGGGAGTTCCCGGACTTCCTGCCGGGTCTCAGGGAGTCCATCCTCCGCAGCCAGCGCGAAGGCTCCCTGAGGTTCGTTGAGAACCTGAAGGGCGTCGACCGGGATAGGGTCCTGTGTATCCTGCGGGGGAAGCCCAATCCCTCCGCCGAGGAACGCGAGATCGCGGAGAAAGTTTTCCAAAGAGCATATATTTAAGAAGAAGGATATGGGGAGATGGCGGATGCTCTGCCGTTAGGGAAGGATGCCCGGCCTTGCCGGGGAACGCCCTAAATTCAACAATGTCAGCCGCGCCGCGAGTAGCAAGTTGAGATTTTTGGTGGTTTTTAAGGAAAAAAGAAAAAAAATATTCTAAAATGGAATAATTGCATTGAAATTTGACCAAAATTTTTATATATTATTCTGAAATGGAATAAATGCGTTTTGGTTAAAGGACTGAAAATGAAATAATAGGAGTCGTTATGCCGCAAGCAATGCAGCCGTGGGAATACAATATTGCCCCGTGCTATTCAAAATCCACCGCTGAAAAAATTTCAAATAAACACACGCAGGAATTCCAAAACGTATTCAAGAATCTGGATACTTACAAAAAAACGCTAGATGCTGGAGTTCCTTTAGAACAGGCAAAAAGAACGCTCCCGTTTGTTCATAACGAACAAAAAGGATTGCTTGCCATAGATCAACGGCCGCCTAAAGGAGGTGTTCAACTTCGGTTGTACATTTATCCGCAAGAGCAAACTCGAATGATTCATCTAACGTCAATTGGCGATAAACAATCGCAATAAAAAGACATAAAGATCGGACATCAGTTCATCCAAACGCTATGAAACAACTTGCAACCCACCCTCAGGAGATCAACATGGACCAGAGATTATCGACCATATCAGATTTAATGAACGAAATGGGAGTTGAAAAAGAGACTGCAAAACAAGTAACGGAAAACATCAAAAATTACAGTATTAGCCAAAATCTGACAATTCTCCGAGCCAGGGCGAATTTTTCGCAATCCGAAATGGCGAAGAAGATGAAGACCTCGCAATCTTTCATTTCTAAACTTGAAAGCGCTAGCAACGATCAAATCAAAGTTGACGATATGTGCGCATTCCTTGCCGCACTCGGTTACGAGACAACCATAACCATTTCCAAACCACAAAATATTGCTCAGAAAATTAAGGCGAGTTATTGCCAGTTAGTCGATTTGGTGAAAGAACTGCAAAAGTATGCCGTCAACGACGAAGCGATTCTTGAAGGTATAGCGGGATTTGAAACCGAGGCTGCCAGAAATGTTTTGGACTTGGCGTCAATGCTTATTGAAAGTTCTTCTGCAAAACTCGATAAAATCCATCCGCGTCAGGAACCTCGGATTATTCTTCAAAATGAGAATGTGAATAGGCCCTAGCAATAAGCAATATCCCGATTCTGACGGGAGTGGCGGCATCTTAATGCGCGTGAATGCCGGACTCACACAGGCTCATTTTGCCCCCCCCCCCTTTCTCCGTTTTATAGATAGGGGGTCTTTTTTTGTAAATAAAAATGAATGTTACTTTATACGAAATTAATTTATATTAAATAGTGTTGGGATGAAAAATGGAGGATACTTATGAGATTTAGGGCTATGTTCGGCTCCGAGGAGCCTGTATACACTCTGGAGGCCTTCTATATCGAAGGCGGCGTGATTCGCATGCAGCTGTGCAATGTGAGCAGGTACGTCGCGCTCTACCCGCTTGAATACCGATCGCTCCTCCGGAGGTTCAACGTGAGGGCGGTGGGCGAGTACGCCATGAACCGGGTGCTGGAGTTTTCTGTTAGCGAGGACGCCCTCGACGGCCTGTGGGAGGTGCGGGAGATCCCGTACACGGAGCGGGCGCACCGTGCCCTGATGCGGTACTCGTTCCTCTTTTTCGGGTCGCCCGCGGGAATCATGAACGGGTACGACCATCCGGACGCCCGGCTCTACACGCGCGAACTCACGCTGATAAGGCGGACGGCCCTGATGCGGGCCGGGGCCCCGAGGCAGAGCCTGAGCTTTATGCCGCAATATAGCGCGCATGTGGATGTCGGCCAGGGCAACTGCAGCTTCGTGTTCGATAGCAGCAACGCGATCGGAATCGACTGCTCGAACAGGGAAGTGGCCTACCTGCGGAACCCGACGGATTACCAGCCCAAGATCGACAACACCATTAACCGTATGCGGCTGCTCCAGGGGCGAACGGATGTCCCCTTCGTGCTGAACGCCTTCGTGTTGACCCACGCGCACTACGACCACTATTCGGGTGTCTTCGAGCAGATAAGGCGCGGCTACATAAATACCCAGACGGATTTCTACGTGAATCTCGGTTACCAGAGCCAGAGCGCGTACTACAACAACTTGCTCCGGTTCCTGATCAACAACGGGTTCAACGTCATCGACGCGAACGCCCAGGTCGCAACGCCTGCGCTGACGTTCCTGGCTCCCCGGGCGCCGGCCGTGACCAGGGGCAACGCCAACGAGTACTCGGTAGTCTCGAGGGTGGCTACACCCGTGGGCGACTTTGTTTTCCCGGGGGATATGGTCGCGGCGGGGTGGCAGCGGCTGGCGCCGTGGGCGTCGGTTGTGCAGAATGCGAGGTATTACGCGGCGTCGCATCACGGGAGCGTGACGGGGATTCTGCCGGGGTTCTTCCCGCGCGCGCCGCTCGGCGTCGTGCTGATGGTCCGCGATGGGGCGTACCACAACGTGCCCGATCCGGGCACGTTTACCCCGGCTTTCTGCGCGGCCAACAATGTCGTGGACACGACTGCCCTGGGAATGCAGAACCTTAATTGCTACATGATAAACCTGTCCACGGGCGCCGTGACAAGGTGGTAGGTTTTGGCGGGTTGCTTGTCGCAGGTGGGTTGCCGCCGGCTGCCGCGGGGTGAGTCATTCGCCGGGGAGGACCTGCTGGTCGATCCAGGCGCTGCGCCTCTGGATCCATGCCTTTAGTTCGTCGATGGCGTCGGCGTACGTGGTGGTGAGCACGTCCCACCTTCGGTAGTTGTTGCCGGCGGCCATGGCGAGCGCGCTGCTGTACACGTCGATGGTGTCGAGCACTGCCGCGAACTGATGGCGGTTTTGTGCCCAGAAGTTGTTCAGCCGCGACACGAAGGAGGAATCCTTGAACAGGAAGTGGTTCCAGAGGAGGTCGCGCGCGAGCCAGCCTTCGGGCGTGTTCAGCGAGTCGATCTTGTGCCCGCCGAAGGCGAGGTCGAAATCCCACACGGGCCCCATGCGGATGGGCCCGTTCTCTATCCACGAGAAGTAGATGCTGGAGTAGAAGGCGGCGTCGTTGTTGCGCGAGAATTCCTGAATCCAGAAGTGCTTGATGTAGTCGTCGACGGCGAGCCATTTTTCCAGGCCGACGGAGTCGCTAGTTTGTCTGTTAACGAGGTAGCTTTCGAAGTTGTCGATTTGCTTGGAGAACGCGGCGATGACGGAATCGCTGGCGTTCTTGGGCGAGTGGATGCGGATGGGCATCTCGAGGCTGGTGGTGACGAACGGGTCGTCGTCTTTGTGATTGAAGTCGAGCTCGGCCAGGTACGAGTTGCCCTCCTTGGGGATGTTGACGCGGTTCTCGTCGATCTTGATGGTTTCGGTGAGCTGGTACACGCCGTAGTAGGACTTGTTGATGTAGAGCTCCACGAAGGCGTTACGCGGGGTGTAGTAGAGGCCGAGCGCGGAGGAGAGCTTGAACATCAGGAAGTTCTTGAGCATGCTCTTGTCGGCGTAGTTGGCGATGAGGGCCCAGTCCCTGTTGGCGGGCATGTCGAGGATGGGTTGCTTTTGGGCGAACTCGATCTTGTAGCTTTTTTTGGGCATGTCCCAGGAGGAATTGCCGCGCCCTCGGATGGTGAGGGCGGTGATGTCGCCTTCGGGGGCGGTGGCGCCCCAGATTTGCGCGCGCGCGGGGACTTCGGTTTCGCAGTCGGCGATGGCTCGGTGATTCGCTGTCTCGATGACGAGGCGCGGGAGGCCTGCGTAGGGGTAGTTTGTGTCGTCGAGGGGGATGTAGTCGAGTTCGGGGTGCTCGTAGGGGGATGTGGGCTCGCCGTTGCTGCAGGCGATGAAGAGCGCCGGCAGGAGGAAGGCGAGCGCGGGGAGCGCACGCGTTAGTGCTGGCGCGGATAAAGCCGCGCCGGGGCGGCGCGCTATTGCTGGCGCGGGGATGCTTATTGCTGGCGCAGGGATGCTTATTGCTGGCGCAGAGATGCTTGTTGCTGGCGCAGGGATGCTTATTGCTGGCGCGGGGATGCTTATTGCTGGCGCGGGGATGCTTATTGCTGGCGCAGGGATGCCTATTGCTGGCGCGGGGATGCTTATTGCTGGCGCAGGGATGCTTATTGCTGGCGCAGATATGCCCCGCAGGGTGGGCATGCGCGAGAATAGCGGCGCGCATAGCGCGCCGAGAATGCGCGCTGGAGCCAGGATGCGGGTGAATATGTGGCGTGCCGCGGTCATATACAGGCTAAAAATAAGTAAAAGTTGGCAAAAGTGGAGTGGCGCGGCACAAACGTTAGGTGATTGCTTGTGAATGAGGGGCGAATGCTCGCTAACGGGTGGTAGAAGCTGGCGAACGGGTGGTGGATGCACGTGGACAAGTGATAAATGCCCGCGAACAAGTGATAAATGCCCGCGAACAAGTGTCGGGCGGGCGCTGGTGCTATTGTTTGAGCTGTTTAATGATGGTTTTGTTGTGTTTTTGGCGGCTTTTGGGTGGGTGCGACAGACTAAATGCGTGGGGGTGGCGATTTAGTCCGTAAAATTTTGACCGCTGGTGCGCCGCGGGGGTGCTTTTTGGCGATGCTTTACGGACTAAAGTGGAGGGGGTCATGATTTAGTCCGTA